>CALAEB010000303.1 GCA_937890875.1 uncultured Anaerolineaceae bacterium
GGACAAACGTGAACGACCTGAATTTCCTGTTCGCTTTTTGATTCTTACCGAGGTTTCTAACAAAATAAACCAGCCCCGGTGAAAGCTTTCTACAATTGCAATAAAAGGCGGTTATCTTCCATAAACAATAGAAGAGAACCGCTTTCTCTTTTCAGGAAAAGAAAATTGAGAAGAATTGCATGAAAATTCCGCCTTACTATTGACAAACAGCCGGCAATATTATATATTGAATCTATATTCAATATATAATAAGGAACCGGATGGCAAGAACCGAGGAACAAAACGAGAAAATCCGAGATGCAACAAGAACAAGCATCAAAAACGCAGCGCTCGACAAGTTTTCAATGAAAGGCTTATATGCAACACGCATTCAGGATATTGCCGAGAGCGCAGGGATCGCGCAAGGTTTGCTTTATCATTACTACCCTTCGAAAGAGGCCATCTATGTGGATTTAATCGATGATGGCTTGGAAAAAATCATTGAAGCATCCTTATGTCTTCGAGATATGGATGGCACCGCAAAAGAAAAAATTGATTTCGCGCTGAAATCGATCCTGCAAACGATCCAAATCAGCAGCAATTTTGCCCAAAACAGCCGCTTTATCACGCAGGCCGTCAATTCAACCGCTATCCCACCTGAAGTACAAAAGGTCTTGGATGAAAAACGCGATATCCCCTATCAAATTATCGCGGAAATACTGGCAGCCGGCCAGGAAGAGGGCAGCGTTGTTGACGGCGATCCTCGTACACTGTCCACATTATTCTGGGCCAATATAAACGGATTGTCCGCTTATTTTACAACCTGGAAAAACCCGGGAGAATTACCGGATTATCGACTCATATCGTCAATGTTCTTCAGGAGGGAATAGCGATGGCAAAAAACATTAATAATTTCCTGGATGCAGACGGAAAATTAAAGCAAATGCCTTCAAAAGTGGCCATGGAAGAATTAGCTTATGCTTATTTGGCCGAAAAATTTGAAGCTGGCGTTATCTATACTGAACCTGAGGTGAACATTATCATCAGTGAATGGCACACGTTCAATGACTATTTTCTTCTGCGGCGCGGACTGGTTGAAAGCGGTTGGTTAAAACGATTGCCTGATGGAAGTAAATACTGGAAGAATAAAGAACGGATGGGAGACGAAATCCTATGAGCTTCAAAGGCAGGTTAGTCCATTTCGAGATGCAATAGGTGGTATTGCGCTGAGCACCATACTCAAGCTCAAGGATGACCGAGTTTCGTTATCGGTTTTGCGTCGCCTTTTCGCTGTGCACCGATATGACGATGTCCGGTGGCTCCTTTCGGACGCGGGCAAAAGTGGATCCTTATCCGCCAAAAGGAATGAATGAGACTTTCTTAGGCTACTATGTCGGAGAAGGTGATCCAAGGTATCTCTATGTCTCTCCGCTGTTTGGCGATTTATCCGGTTTGCCGCCGCTTATGGTCCAGGTAGGTGATAATGAAATGCTCCGTGATGATTCGATGATGTTTGCAGAGAAGGCAAAATCGGCGGGCGTGCCCGTTCAGATGAAGGTATGGCAGGGAATGTTTCATTGTTTTCCGCTACCTGCGCCGCTGTTCGCCGAGGCGACGGAAGCAATGAACGAGGTGGCTGCATTTATTCATCAGCAGATCCAATGGAATAATTAAGTAGAATAAAGACCGGGAATGAAGTTCTCCCCCGGCCATGCCGAAACCGCCTGAAAAGCTGATGTGCAAAATTTATGGAGACAACGCATCGACCACCGTGGCGACAAGAGACTGGACATGGAAAAAATCCGCAAGAGCGCCGATCAACTGCCAAAACTGAATCTCATCAGGATCAGGAGCGTGACCGCTGACAGGCAAAGCAAAACGCCGTACTGGATTTCCCAGTACGGCATCGCTTCATTTTCCAAATAGATCGCTGTGAGTTCCGGGCGCGTAAACGTCAAAACCAGCACGTTGTCATCAATGCGATAAATCAGCAGCCAATCCGGCAGAATGTGACATTCCCGATGCCCTATCCAATTCCCGGACAGGGTGTGGTCGCGGTTCGTTCCCGGAAGCAGCTCACGCTTGGCAAGCAGGCGAATGATATTGTCCAGCAAATTGATATTTTGTCCGCCTTTCATCGCCAGCTTGTAGTCCTTCTTAAATTGGGATGTCCAAACAACATCCAGTTTCATTTTTTAAGCTCCCTCAACGTTTCCTCTACATTGCTGTAGTGTTTTGTATTCGGGTCTTTCGCAATCCTCTCTGCTTCCTGCAGAGCTGCAATTGTTTCCGCATTGAGCTGATTAAGCGAAATTTCAAAGGGAATCCGGCCTTCCCGAAGCGATTGACGGACAAAAATGTTGAACGCCGTGGAGAGGTTCATCCCTAATTCGTTAAACAGCGCGTCGGCCTGCGTTTTCAGGTCGGCATCCATGCGAATGCTGATATTGGTAGTAGAGCCAGCCATACAATCATCTCCTTTCGTACTCATACTTATATTATATGCCGTTTGCACGAAAAACACAACACAACGCACGAAAAAAATGTTTTAATTGAGGAATGAAACATGAGTATTAACGAAATCATGAGTGACAAAATCAAGAAGGCGCTCCGCAATGAGATACCGCAGATGCAAACGCTGCGGATAGCATTGACAAGCCGGAACCCTATTTTCAGATTCCCGGGTTTCTTTTTTTGCGCATTTGATGAAAAAGGCTCTGACAATTCGTCTCTGGAAAATCCTTCATGAACCCTTTGCCCTCATTGTGCTCGCCCTGATGAAGAGAAAAAAGGCAAATTAGCCGATTTTACTCATTAAAACTCCTGGTACTGCATCAAATCCAATTTGAATTCGTACATATAAACACGATACAAAAAAAATTCTCTTTCTTCTGTCCACCGGTGAACGAGAGCCGGGAACAGCCAAAACAGCCCTCGCGCATTAAAGAAAGATCATCAATCGAAAAACAACTATTGACACGAATAGCAAATAACTGTATCCTATATTTTATAGACAGACAGTCGGTCTATAAACAAGGAGCGTAAAAATGAGGATTCTGAAAGAACCGGAAGTACGGAAAAATGAAATATTGGACGCCGCGGAAGAACTTTTCGCCCAAAAAGGATTTGACGGCACCAGCACGAACAACATTCTCGAAAAAGCGAGCATCGCCAGAGGCACCCTGTATTATCATTTCAAATCCAAAGAGGACATCATGGACGCACTGATCGAGCGCATCAACGCCCGCATATTAACTGCGGCGGAAGAAATCGCCTCAGACAAAAACATCCCTGTCTTTGAGCGCCTGCTGCGTGCGGTATTGGCACTTAACGTCAGCGAACAAAGCGCCAATGTTTTGGAGTATGTCCACAAGCCGCAAAACGCACTGATGAATCAGAAAATCCATCGGGCAATGATGGCCGGCATTCCGCCGATTTTGACGGAGATCATTCGCGACGGAATCCAGGAAGGGTTATTTGATACGCCCTTCCCCTATGAGTGCATGGAAATGGTGGTTGTTTATCTCAATACGATTTTCGACGAAGATATGCCTGCGCTTTCGGACTCGGAACGAAGCGCGAAAGTCAAAGCATTTGCCTTTAATGCTGAACGGCTTTTCGGCGCGCAGGAAGGCAGTTTCGTGAATGTCATGGCGATGTTCAATGAAAAAGGCCAGAATGACCATGATTGACCCGGGGAAATCCTTCAGAAAGTTTTTGCTTTTATGGTCGGGCGAGTTCATTTCGGCCATCGGCAGCGGCCTGGCCTCCTTTGGGCTGGGCGTGTATGTTTTTCAGCAGACGGGATTGGCCTCGGCAACTGCATTGGTGATGCTGTTGGCTTTTTTGCCGAACCTGCTATTAAGCCCGCTGGCCGGTGTGCTTGCGGACCGCTATGACCGCCGTCTCCTGATGGTGGCCGGCGACGGCCTTTCCGCACTCGGGCTCCTCTTCATCCTGCGCTGCATGGTCCGCGGCGAAGCTCAATTTTGGCAGATCTGCGTCGGGGTGACGATCAGTTCGATTTTCACATCGCTTCTCGAGCCTTCTTACAAAGCTACCATTACCGACCTGCTCACGGAAGAACAATTCACCAAAGCCAGCGGCCTGGTCCAAGTGGCTGGATCGGCCAAATATTTGATTTCGCCGGTCATCGCCGGATACCTGCTCACAGTTTCGGATATCAAGCTGCTGATCGTGATCGATATCTGCACCTTGTTGATAACCATCGCCGCCACGCTTGCCGTTCGGAAAGGGCTGGTTTCTGTAAAGCAGGTAAGAGAGAATACGCTTTGGAATGAGTTCAGAGACGGCTGGTCGGCCTTGAGTCAGAACCGGGGCGTACTTGTGCTGACCGTGATGGCTTCCGTTCTGACATTCTTTATCGGATTCATCCAAACGCTTTTCACGCCCATGATCCTGGGTTTTGCAGACAGCGCCGCGCTTGGAAGGAGCACAACGATTTCCGCCTTGGGAATGCTTGTCACCAGCCTGATCATCGGGTTGGTTCCAATTAAAAAAGATTACGCAAAAATTCTTTCGGCCGCGCTGTTTTTAGCCGGGCTTTTTATGGCGGGATTTGGTCTGCGTGAAAACATGGTCCTGATTTGTATTTTTGGCTTTCTATTTTTCGCCATGCTTCCATTCGCGAATACCGGTTTGGATTATCTGATCCGCACCAATATCGAGAATGCCATCCAGGGGCGCGTGTGGGGGCTGATCGGGATTATTTCGCAGCTCGGTTACGTTTTTGCTTACATAGCCTCCGGGGTTCTGGCGGATACTGTGTTCACACCGCTCTTGCTGGAAGGCGGCGCGCTGGCCGGCAATGTGGGGAAAATTATCGGCACGGGGCCGGGGCGCGGCACCGGATTTCTCGTCATCATCGCCGGCATGCTGCTCTCGCTGACTGCCGGCGGCCTTTATCAGATAAAATCCGTTCGCAGGCTGGAAAAAAGAGGTGTTTATGTACCTGAGAATCATTTGGAATGACATCAAGCGCAGCAAAGTCATCACACTTACCATTACCGCGTTTATCCTTGCGGCGGCGCTGCTGGTTTCGCTTGCGGCAGTCATGGTCGTAAATCTTTTCGGCGCCATCGATTCCATGATGCAGCGTGCGGAAACGCCCCATTTCCTGCAAATGCACGCAGGAAAGATCGATACAGACCGGCTGATGAGTTTCGCCCGGCAGAACAGCAACGTAGAGGCGTTCCAGGTTTTGGATTTTCTCAACGTCGACGGTTCCAAAATTATCATCGGCGAAAATTTACTGGCCGGCAGCGTCCAGGATAACGGCTTCTCCACTCAAAGTGAAAAGTTTGATTATTTGCTGGATTTTGACGGCAATGCGATCCGGGTGGCGGATGGTGAACTCTATGTCCCGATCGCCTATCTGAAAGACGGAACCGCTCAGACGGGTGAACCTGCTGTCATTTGCGGAACGGAACTTAAGGTGGCCGGGTTTTTGCGTGACGCACAGATGAGTTCGACACTTTCTTCCTCCAAGCGGTTTCTGATCAGCAGGAACGATTATGCCAGGATCAAAGATTGCGGCAGCGTAGAATACCTGATTGAGTTCAGGTTAAAGGACATCGCGCAGCTTGGCGCGTTTGAAGCGGCTTATATTTCGGCCGGCCTCGAGGCCAACGGCCCAACCGTGACTTATCCGCTCTTCAGGATGATGAACGCCATCTCGGACGGACTGATGATCGCGGTGCTGCTGCTTGTCAGCGCCCTTGTGGTCATCGTCGCATTCCTGTGCATCCGCTTTACGCTGCTTGCGAAAATTGAAGATGAAACCCGTGAAATCGGCGTCATGAAAGCCATCGGGCTGCGAGTTTCCGACATCAAACGAATTTACCTCGCCAAATATGCCGCGCTGGCATTTTTTGGCTGTCTGGCCGGGTTTGGCTTATCGTTTCTGTTCAAAGGTGTTCTTCTGGAGAATATCCGGCTGTATATGGGCGAGGCTGAAAATACTTCGCTGGCGCTGCTGTTCGGGATTGCGGGCATAGCACTCGTGTTCTTCTCCATCCTCGCGTTTGTGAGTTTTATGCTGCGCCGTTTCCGCAGCATATCCTCCGCCGAAGCGCTCCGCTTTGGAACCGTCCAGGAAAAACCGGGTGGCGCAAAGCGGTTCACATTAAGCCAAAACCGGCTGTTCAGCACAAACGTTTTTCTCGGTGTCAAGGATGTACTGAGCAGAAAAAAGCTTTATCTCACCATGCTGGCGGTGCTGGTCATCGCATCTTTTATCATGATCGTCCCGCAAAATATATCTTCAACGATTTCTGCCAAAGATTTCATCACCTATATGGGGATCGGGATTTCCGATATGCTCATCAGCATCCAGCAGACCGATGATCCGATACAAAAAGCCGCCGAGATCAACGGCGCCATGGAACAGGACGGCGGCATCGCCCGACATGTGGTTCTGGTAAGTAAGATGTTTGAAGTGAAAACCGCGTATGGAACAGCGGAACGCATTAAAGTCGAGCTGGGAGACCATTCGGCATTCCCCATCCGATACACAAAAGGCAAGGCCCCTGAAACAGAGGATGAGATCGCGCTTTCGGGCATCAACGCCGACGAACTCGGCAAAACGGTGGGAGACACGCTCATATTGCTGGTGGAGGGGAAAGAAAAATCCCTTATGGTAAGCGGAATCTACTCGGATGTTACCAACGGCGGCAAAACAGCCAAAGCGCTGTTCACCGATCGTTCTCCCGAAATCCTGTGGGTTACGATCCCGGTAAAATTGGCTGAGGGTGTTTCAACGGAAGCCAAAGTCAGCGAATATGCAAACACATTCCCATACGCGAAGGTCGCCGGCATAAACGAATACGTTGGGCAGATTTATGGCTCAACCATCGACGCCGTCCAAAAGGCCGCCTTTGCCTCCGTCGCTGCCGCGCTGCTGATCAGTGCATTGATCCTGCTGCTGTTCATGAAAATGCTGGTGGTGAAAGACCGTTATTCCATCGCGGTGATGAAATCGCTGGGCTTTACAAATGCGGATATTAAGCGGCAATATCTGTCCCGTGCGGGATTCGTCATGATTTTGGGCATTTTGCTGGGTACGTTTTTGGCAAATACGGCGGGGGAATATTTTGGCGGATTGCTCATCTCAATGTTCGGAGCATCATCATTCAAATTTATTGTCAATCCACTGATTGCTTATCTGCTTTGTCCGCTGGGCATAGCGGTTGCGGTAGCCATGGCGACAATGACAGGCCTGTCAGGGGCCGGGCGTATCCTGATTTCAGAAAACATAAAGGAATAAGCGAATGGAAAATATTATTGCATGTGAAAATATCGTGAAAACCTTCGGCGAGGGCGCGGAAGCGTTTCGCGCTTTGGATGGCGTAAGCGTTGAAATCAGAGCGGGTGAATTTGTCGCTGTCATGGGGCCATCCGGCTCCGGCAAATCCACACTGATGTATGCGTTCAGCGGGATGGATGTCCCCAGTGATGGAAACGTATATTTTTCCGGCAAGGACTTGTCGGGATTGAAGGAGGAAACGCTGGCCGATATCCGCAGACGCAAAATGGGCTTCGTTTTTCAGCAGCCGACCATGTTGCGGAACCTGAACATTTTGGATAACATCATCCTGCCGGCATTGCGTGAAAATCGCCGACAGGCCGCGCAGATCACAAAAAAAGCGCGGGATCTGATGTACAAAACGGGAATTCCCGGGCTTGAAAAGCGGGATATTACCCAGGTATCCGGCGGTCAACTCCAGCGGGCCGGCATCTGCCGCGCACTGATGAACAACCCGACGATCATTTTCGGCGACGAACCGACCGGCGCGCTCAACTCAAAAGCGGCCGACGAAATCATGGACATTTTGTCAGAAATCAACGCAGACGGGACTGCCGTGATGCTGGTAACGCATGATCCCAAGGTTGCGGCCAGAGCCGGACGGGTTTTGTTTATGCAGGATGGCAGAATTGTCAGTGCATTGCGCTTGGAAAAGTTTCGGAAAGAGGATATCGACAGCCGGACTCAAAAGATAAGCGACCGGATGCGTGAGGTGGAAGCGGTGATATGAGCTTTGAAGCATGCTTCCGACAAAAATATTATATAATTCGTTAACGGAGGCAAGCAAATTAACCATGAAAACAATACAAACCGATCAAAAAAAATGGGATCTTTCCGATCTTTATGAGAACAGCAAAGCCAACTCCTTTTCAACGGACCGGAAAAAAGTTGAAACGCTCAGCACTGAATTTGAAACGTACCGTCCGCGGCTCAGCGCCGATATGGGCATTCAGGACTTCCGGGCCATCCTCGAAAAATATGAAGAAATTGTCACCCTTTCGCAGAACCTGGGCGCCTTCGTTGAGCTTTGGTTTTCAGAGGATACCCAAAATGCCGAAGCGATTGCCTGTTATGCACAAATTGAGTCACTGTTAACAGAAGCCGGCAACCGGACTCTTTTTTTCAATTTATGGTGGAAGTCACTGAGTCAACCGGAAGCGGACCGCTTCATTCAGGAAAGTCCGGGATACGCCTATTTTCTGGAATCCCTTCGCCTGTCAAAACCATACACGCTGGAAGAAAAATCCGAACAGATTATCAACATCAAAAATATGACCGGTTTCAGCGCTTTGACCAATTTATATTCCAGCCTGACCAACCGCTATCAATTCAAACTGACCGTTGACGGGGAAGAGAAAAGCCTCACCCGAGACGGGTTAATGGTTTATGCGCGGAATTCGGACGCGGAAATCAGAAAGCAGGCCTATCAGGAGCTTTACCGGGTTTATGGAGAAGACGGCACGATCCTGGGGCAGATTTATCAGAATATTGTGCGGGATCATTCCTATGAAAACGTTCAGCTGCGCGGATATTCCTCCCCGATCGCGGTGATGAACCTCGCGAACAATATCCCGGATTCGGTGGTGGAGCTTCTGCTGGCAACCTGCGAGAAGAACAAAAGCTTGTTCCAGAAATACTTTAAGATTAAGAAACAGATTCTTGGGCTCGAAGTATTCAACCGCTACGACCTGTATGCGCCGACGATCCCCAGCACGAAAAAAGTGTCTTATGCCGAGGCGATTGAAACGGTGAATACGGCCTTTTCGGAATTTGACCCCCGTTTTGCGGAGTTGGCGATGTCTGTGCTCGCGGCGGATCACGTCGACAGCGAAGTGCGGCACGGAAAGCGCGGCGGTGCGTTCTGCCTGACCGCAGGCCCGAAACTGACGCCCTGGGTCCTGCTGAACTATCAGGGACGGGCCTCCGATGTGTCGACGATGGCCCATGAACTTGGGCATGCTGTTCATTCCCTCAGTGCGGCAGACAAGAACATCTTCGAACAGCACGCCTGCCTCCCGCTGGCTGAAACGGCTTCCACCTTCGCGGAAATGGTCCTGGCAGACTACCTGCTGAAAAATGAGACGGACCCGGATGTCCGCCGCGACATTCTGATGGAGCAGATGGACGGCGATTACGCAACCATTCAACGGCAGGCTTATTTTGCTTTGTTTGAGAAAAAAGCACATGAAATGGTTCTTAACGGCGCAGACGTTGAATCGCTCAATCAAGCTTATATGGAAAACCTGCGCGATCAGTTTGGCGATGCGGTTTTTGTCAACGATGATTTCAAATGGGAATGGGCCTCGATTCCGCACATCTATTCGACACCTTTTTATGTTTATGCTTATTCGTTCGGACAGCTGCTGGTATTGAGCCTGTACCGGAAATATAAAGAAGAAGGGAAGGCTTTCCTGCCGAAGTACTGGAAAATCATTTCCGCAGGCGGATCAAAATCACCGGAATCCATTTTGCAGGAAAGCGGATTCAACTTCCGTGAAGAATCTTTTTGGCAGGGCGGATTTGACGTTTTACAGGAAAGGATTGCATTCCTGGAAAAAAGTCTGCAGCAGGAGAAAAATTAGATAAAACGTATGGAAGTATCCAAAACACGGTTGCTCAACCTGACGAAAAATTTTATCGCGACCCGAATCCGGTCGGATATCAGCATTCAGTGTATTTATCTGACCGGATCCATGTTGGGAGAAACCCCTTTTCTGAACGGATCCACCGATGTTGATCTGGTATTTGTGCACGAAGGAGAAGAAACGCAATACCGCGAGATCATCAGCGTGTCACCGGAGATCACTTTTGATATCCATCATTTGAATCAAAGCACCTTTTCGCCTCCCCGCAAATTGCGGTTTGATCCGTGGATCGGATCTTCCATTTGCTTTGACCCGGTCGTTCTGTTCGGAAAAGGACATTGGTTCGAATTTACGCAAGCGTCCATTGAGGCGAATTTTTTCCTTCCCGAAAATGTTTATCAGCGGGCATATCAATTCAATAATCAAGCCAGAAATGCGTGGATACAACTCCGGAATGAAACGAATCAAACTGAAAGCGCATATGCCCAACAATACGTCAAAATTCTTGAAGATGCATCCAACGCGATCGCCTGCCTGCGCTTTCATCCGATGACAGACCGGACTTTCATGCAGAAATTCAGCGAGATAGCCAACGCTATTAATCACCCAGAACTGCCCGGAGAATTATACGGGCTGATCCTGGGAGCAACCGATCCTGCGCCTTTCTTTGATTATTATTTCAACGCCTGGAAACATTACTTTGCATATTTAGGAAAAAGCCCGCTGGTCCGGAAATATCCGCAGTATGATTCGGACCGGCTGCTGTACTACACCAATCCAGTGGAGTTTTTCTGGAAAGACCATATTCCTTCGGCGCTGTGGATCATGCTGAAAACCTGGAGCCGGATAACCGACTGTCTTCAGCTGGACGGAAACGAGTTTTTCCACTCCTTTTGTTCAATTCTAGAAATAACTCCGGATCACAAAAAGCAGCGGGCAAATCAAGTGGAGAATTATCTGAACGCAGTTGAGGCATGCCTGATCGGTTGGGGAAGGAGCCAGGGACTGGAAGACAAGTCGGATGTCATTCTGTAAAAAAGTATCCACATTTTTTTGTGGATACTTTTTTTATGGTCTGTTGAAAACCGTTCTTTTTCAAAAAACTGCCCACTATCCACAATTTATAAAAAATAAGCTTTTCTTTTCCACAACTGCTCAACAGAGAGATTTGTTTAAGCCTGGCCAAAAATACGAGGCGGTGGTTCTTTTCTGAATACTTTTCCACATTATCCACAGGGTATACTATGAAGAAGAAAGCTATTAATCAAACCTGTATTTTATATCAAATCAACATTGGACGTCCATGGAACGAATATAAAAAAGGAGGACCGTTATAAAAAATAACAGCCCTCCTTTTTTGTGAATCGCCAGGAATCAGGCCTGGACCGGTGCGCCGACCGGGCAAACATTCGCACAGTTGCCACAATCGATACACAAATCCGGGTTGATTTCCATATAGCCATCTGCCTCTGTGATTGCCTCAACAGGGCATTCAGATGCACAAGCACCACAATTAATACATTCTTCTGCAATAATTTTGTACGCCATAGCTTATTCTTACTCCTCTGAAAGATAGAATTTACTGTAAAAAGCATATCACAAATGGGTCCACCTGACAATATTTCCGGGCGGGCAGCAGAAATCCGAACTGAAGTCTGAGCAGTCTTTTATTTCAATTAAAAAATGCCGTGCATTGATTTCCTTTCCAGATCTTAATCGGTATCTATATTCGTAAAAGTTGTTTTGTTCTGTCCCATTGATTTCTTAACTTCTACAAGAAAAATAAAGACCATCCATTTATGACAAATTTTGGATGATCTTCATTTCTGAAATGTGGGATGAACGATAAAAATCTGAAAATGTTCTGAATCCAATTCAGTTCGCAATAATTTTGACTGTGATTAATTTTCCTGCAGGTGTGCTAAAACGTGGATCTCGGACCGGTATCTTTAAAACATTTTCAAAACCCGAGGTGACTTCACCAAATACGGTGTGTTTTCCATCAAGCCATGGTGTGGGCACGTGTGTAATAAAGAATTGAGATCCGTTGGTGTTGGGACCAGCGTTTGCCATTGAGAGAATGCCCGGTTTTGAGTGCTTTAAATCTTTATGGAATTCATCTTTGAATTGGTATCCCGGACCTCCGCTTCCTGTTCCGGTAGGATCTCCGCCTTGGGCCATAAAGTCCTGGATGACCCGATGAAAAATTGTGTCGTTATAAAAGCCTTCATTCGCAAGGAAAACAAAGTTATTTACTGTGTTGGGCACTTCCGCCGCAAAAAGTTTCACTTCAAAATTCCCGGCATCCGTTTCAAAAAGGGCTGTATAACTCTTTTTTAGATCCAAGGTAAAATCCGGTTTCTGGTTCCATGTTTTGCTTGTCATAAACAATCCTTTCAATTTTTTTCGCAGTTTTCCCGTCTTGATGTTTCACGTGAAACATTTCAAGGTGGTATACTACGGTAGGAAAATTATAACTGCTATGTCACTGATAACAGCGAATAACATTTCAAAATCTTTTGGGGATGACGATATCTTTTCCAGTGTGTCGCTGTCCGTTCCGCAAAAAGCCCGAATCGGTTTTGTCGGCCCGAACGGCAGTGGAAAAACAACCTTGCTTCGGATCCTGCTCGGTTATGAGACGGTTGATTCCGGCACTGTTCAAAGAGCCAAAAATTTGCAGATTGGTTATCTTCCGCAACAGCTCCGGATCGAATTTTCACGTACGCCGAAAGAAGAATGCTTGTCTGTATTTTCCGATCTTTATCTGATCCAGGAAAAAATGATCTCGCTGGAGAATAAAATGGGGACAGATCCGGATCCGGAAGCGCTTTTGGCTGAATATGGAAAACTGCAGGACCTTTTTGAGGAAAAGGGCGGCTATCAATTTGAAACTAAAGTAAAACAGGTGCTGGAAGGGCTTGGACTCAAAAACGGAGAAGAGAACCGGCCCTGGCAGCAATTATCCGGCGGTCAACGGACGCGGGCTTATCTTGCGAAAGTGCTGTTGTCTGATCCCGATCTGCTGTTCCTGGATGAACCGACAAACCATCTGGATATTTATGCGATTGAATGGCTGGAAGCCTTTCTGAAGGATTTTAACGGCGCTGTGCTGATGGTTTCTCATGACCGGTATTTCCTTGATCAAACGGTGAATACGATCTGGGACCTATCGCCGGTTTTTGAAATCTATCATGGAAACTACAGCGCTTATCTGATGCAAAGGGAAGCCCGGTATGAAAGGCAGCTCGCCGAGTTTGAAGCGCAGCAGGCCTTTATCGAAAAGGAAGAGTCCTATATCCGGAAAAACATTGAAGGCCAAAATACCCGGCAGGCTCAAGGAAGAAGGACCCGCCTTGAACGAATGCTGCGGGAATCGAAAATTACTAAACCGCGGAAAGAAAAAACGTTCCATTTGCGGCTGAAGCGCGCTCCGGCGATCAGGTTCTGCGGACGAAAGATGTCCGGATCGGTTACCAGGATGACAAAAAAACGCTGTTTACACTGCCGGATATCCGCTTAACCCGTGGTGAATGCGCCGCGGTGATCGGACCGAATGGTGGCGGGAAAACAACCCTGATCAAAACGATCCTGGGGCAGCTGCCGCCGCTGTCCGGAGAAGTTACACTTGGCGCGAATTTAAAAATCGGTTATTTTGCCCAGGCACACGAGGGATTAAATCCGGATTCCACTCTGATCGATGAGATCAGTGCGGTTGCACCGGCCATGCTGCCTGCGGACATCCGGAATTATCTGGCCCGATTCCATTTTACCGGTGACGACGTGTATAAAACGGTGCGTGTTTTGTCCGGAGGTGAACGGGGACGGCTCGCGCTGGCTGTGCTGGGATTGCAGGGCGCAAATCTTTTGCTGCTGGATGAACCGATGAATCATCTGGATATTGGATCCCAGGAAGGGCTCCAGGCGGTGCTGAAAGACTTTAGCGGTACAATCATATTGGTGTCTCATGATCGCTTTTTGATCGATGGCATCGCTACCCAGATCTGGGAAGTAATTCCTGAACGAAAAGAGATGGTTTTTTATCCGGGAACTTACAGCCAGTATAAAGAATGGAAAAAAAACGTCAATGGGCCATCGGATTTAAAAAAAGACAAAATCATCTCACAGCCTGCCAAAAATGATGACTCTGAG
>CALAEB010000304.1 GCA_937890875.1 uncultured Anaerolineaceae bacterium
TGTCAAAGAAGCAAAAGCAGGACGGGTTGAATTTCGTTTGGATAAATCCGCCAATCTGCACGTTCCGATTGGAAAAGCCTCTTTTGAATTCGATAAATTGTATGAAAACCTGGCAGCTTTTCTGGACGCGGTGCGCAAAGCGAAACCAAGCGGCGCAAAAGGTACTTACATTAAACGGATCACGCTGACATCAACCATGGGGCCGGGCATTAAAGTCGATCTGGCCGCCGCCCAGGGTCTGGACACGCAGGACTAACGGAATTAATCGTACAAAACGCATGTTTCTTTTTCTTCCTCTTTTGGAGAAAAAGAAACATGCGAAGCGTCTCTCACTTTTGGGACAGCAATTCGAAATTTGGAAAATTTTTCCAAATCAAACATGAACCACAGCGTACCCTTTTCATATTTTCGAATTGCTGCTTTCGGAAAAAATAACATTATCAGGAAAACAAATATCGAAAGATCGATTATTTGGTACAATAGCACAATAGAAATTCACTGAAGACAGCCGGTGCCGAAAGGCTTAATATCCTGCCGAGGCGAATGACAATCATCCATGGGTTACCCTATCCTGTATCTTTGTCCGGCTGTTTCAGGCAAAGATTTTTTTGTTAAATTTTGAGGGAAGGAGGTTATTTCCATTGGCCTTCACGAAATCAGAGAAAAATGAAATGATGGCACGTTATTCCGATTGGCTTGGAAAAAGCCAGGCCGTGTTCTTGTTAGAGTATTCCAAAATGGATATGAAAACAATTGACGGAATCCGCGCCAAAATCCGGGAAGCCGGCGGCGAGACGCATGTTGTGAAAAACACTTTGATGACAAAAGTCCTCGAACAGGAAGATTTTGCATCTGTGGATCTGAGCAACACAAGTCTGGTTGGCTTTGCTTTCAATGATGTAGCGGCTGTCGCGAAAGCAATCATTGAGATTACCAAGAACGACGCATTCAAGATTAAGGGCGGGTTTTTAGATAAAAATACAATTTCTGAAAACCAGATCAAGGCGTTGGCAAGTTTGCCGCCGCTGCCTGTCATGCGTGCCAAGCTGCTGGGGACATTGTTGGCTCCCGCATCTCAGCTCGCCCGTGTTATTGCAGAACCCGGCCGTTCGGTTGCTGCTGTGGTGCAAGCCCGTGTTACAAAAGAGGAAGCCCCGGTTGCCGAGTAAATTTGGGGTTCAAACAGAAAACAGTAAAAATTATTTTGTAGGAGTTAATTAGAAATGGCTGATTTAGCAAAACTTGTTGAAGAATTGAGCGCATTGAGCGTTTTGGAAGCGTCCGAATTGGTAAAAGCTTTGGAAGAAAAATGGGGCGTCTCCGCTGCTGCTCCGGTCGCAGTCGCTGCCGCAGCCGGCCCCAGCGCCGCTGAAGCCGCCGCACCGGTCGAAGAAGCAACCGAATTTGATGTCGTCATTAAAGATGCAGGCCCGAAGAAAATCGAGACCATTAAAGTGATCCGTGTTCTGACCAGCCTGGGTTTGGTCGAAGCGAAGCAAATGGCCGAGACCGCGGGATCCAAAGTGCTTTCCGCAGTGGGTAAAGAAGCCGCCAACGACGCCAAAGGCAAACTGGAAGCCGCCGGCGCTGTCGCGGAAGTTGTACCTGCCAGCTAATTTATAAAGCGATTGGGAACTGTCTTCAAACACAGCTCCTTAATTCAAATTTTTTCGGTCTTTTAAAACGGGCGCTCCTGATCATCAGGGCGCCCGTTTCGTTGTATACTATTGGTTATTCACCGCCATTTCTCAACCCGGAACTTCCGGTAGACCGGATCAGAGAACAATGCGATATCAGCGGAAGGAGAAGACAAGTGATTCAACTGCCCTTTGGTTTATGGAAAAGCCCTATCCAGGAAGATTTTGTTGCCCGCCGTGGTCGGCTGAGCGGGCTTAAGTGGGATTCCGCTGTGTCAGAAGAACGCCTGCTGCTGTCCGGCTCGAAAGAGGGACAGACTTTTCTCCTGGAATGGAGCGCGAAGAATAATATCCGGGACATCAACGGCAATTTTCCCGTCGGCGGTACGGTCGGTTACGGCGGAGGAGATTTTGACGTATCCAACGGAACGATTGTTTTTTCAGCCGGGAAAAAAGGGTTGTGTGCCCGGACATCCGGACGTTCTTTCATTAAAGAATTATCCGGCAGGAATCCAATCGCAACGGCTTCTCCGGCAATTTCTCCGGACAGGCGCTTTGCGGCTTTTGTTTCCAGCGATGGTGAGAATGATCAGATTGCGCTGATCCGGCTGGATGAGTACGCCTGGCCCCAGTTATGGATTCATGGCGCCGATTTTTACCTGCAGCCGGTATGGAGCCCGCGGGGAAACCGTTTTGCCTGGGTGGAATGGGATCATCCCGCCATGGCCTGGGAAGCTTCCCGTGTGATGCTGGCGGATGTGGACCCTGAAAGCGGCACGCTTTCCAACATCCGGAAGGTTGCCGGTGATTCGGACGCGCCAGCCAGCCAGCCGTTGTTCTCACCGGACGGCAGCAAATTGAGTTTTATCCGGGGGAACAATGAGAGCGATTGGGAAGATCTGGTTCTGCTCGATTTGGCTGACGGCTCGGAACAAGTGGCGGTGCATGGGCAAAATTTTGCGCTTTCCGTGCCCGCTTTCAGCCAAGGAGACCACACCTATGACTGGTTTGCCGACGGCCGCCGCCTTGCCTATATCAAAATCTGCGGGACCAACAGCACCTTATCCATTCTTGACCTCGCGGATAATTCCGAACATGAACGAAACCTGCCGGGATATACCAATCTCGAGCTGCTTTCCGTATCCAAGATCAGCGGTGCTATCGCCGTAGCGGCGTCCGGGCCGCACCATTCACAACAGGTGCTCCGCATATCGGAACAGGATGTCTCTGTCGTATTTCGATTGGACCCGGATGATTTTCCGTTGGACTGGATCTCCATGCCGCTGCCGCTCTCGTGGCAGGCCGCCAATGACGCCACCGTACACGGCTTTTATTATCCGCCGGTAAATCCGAATTTTACCTGGAGCGGACTGCTTTTCCTGTCGGCCTTTGTGCATGTCCACGGAGGGCCGACAGGAAAAGCGGACTTTCGCCTCAATCCTGAAATACAGTATTTTACTTCCAGAGGATATGGTTGGTTGGAAGTGAACTATCGGGGCAGCCATGGTTACGGGCGCACATATCTCAACAGCCTGAACGGACACTGGGGCGAATACGACGTTGAGGATGCGATCCGCGGCGCGGACATCCTGGGCAAAATGGGACTGGCGGACCGCAGCCGGATGGTCATCATCGGCAGCAGCGCCGGCGGTTTCACAGTGCTGAACGTGTTATCGCGTTTTCCGGACGCGTTTAAAGCCGGCGTGTCGCTTTATGGCATTTCCAATCTGCTCGATCTCGCGGTGGATACGCATAAATTGGAGCTGCATTATACCGACGGTCTGGTGGGAATGCTGCCCGCTGCTTATGATCGTTATATCGCCCGGTCGCCCATTTATCACACAGACAAGATCAAAGCGCCGCTGGCGCTTTTCCAGGGAGAGATCGACCCGGTCGTTCCGCCGGCGCAATCCAGCACAATGGCGGAGAAAGTGAAAGGGCCGGTCGTTTTCCGCCTGTATCCGGGGGAAGGGCATGGCTTCCGAAAACCGGAAACCATCAAGGATTATCTGCAGACCGTCTCCAGGTTTCTGCTGGACAACCTGTAATTCTTTTATGGATGTTGTCTGAAAGGAAAAAACGCCTGACAGGCGTTTTTTCCTTTCAGACAACATCCATACTGATTTTCAACCATGAATAAACTTCAAAATCTTTTTTTGTTCAGCAGTCGGATTGAGGCGTAAAACCTGTTTTGTTATTTCCGCAGCCGCCTCGTCGTGACCAAGCTTTGCAACCCTTTCAAATACACCTTTCCCCCAAAAGTTTTCGGTGGTGCAGAACACGGTTGATGACCATCCGTATTCTTCGCCTTTTTGGGAGATTTTCTGCTGCCGGCCACATATGGTCAGAAACATTTTCATTTGCAATTCAACCAAAGCGCTCTCAAAGTGGGACTTTTCTTCTTTTCCAAAGCCTGCAAGCTGTTTGATGGCATGCAGCGGCAGCGCTTCATGTTCAAGGACGGTGTCATAAATACGTTTTGCGTAATTGCTGACAGCGCCGGCCGCGTATGCATCCGCAAAGGCAGCATTCCCCCGGCGGGCCGCGATAAAAAACGGAGCCCATGCTTTGGTGATATAACCGCTTTTCTTAAAAAATACTTTTGCATACACGATATCATCGCGCTCAGCCAGTACACGCATCCGCCATTCCCATGGATCGGTTTCGGCGTCGCCTGTGTGCCAGCGCACCGGCGTCTCATAGGGCGGCGCTTCATTCCAGCTCCATGGAATCAGGGAAAAGATCCCTTCGCTGTTTCCGCCGCCCATTGAAAATCCGGCATCCAGCAATGCGTTCACAAAGTCTGCGTAATTTTTTATCGGCTTACGATTATCCAATGGAAAGCTCCTCCTTCATCGTCGTCCTATCAAAGCAAACCGGACAACAGTCTGTCCTGTTCATCATCAATTCGATTTTTTTATCTTTTTCGAAAAAAAGACAACCGTTTCCACACAATAATTCAACTGCTGAGACTTGGACCGGATTTCGAGCTGCCGCCTGTTCATGCGTAATTTTCAAGTTTTGGGGAATGGCGTCAGGTCCAGTCTGTAAAGAGTCGGCGCGATTCAATTGACAGGCTGTTTTTCCCCGATAACAGCCGTGTCGCTTTTCCGCAGATCGGCGTTGATTTCCTGCGCGGAGGTGCGTTTTTTCGCGTTTTCAAGCAGCTGCGGCAGCGTCAGCCCCGGTTTGGCCGTGATAAATATCTGGTAAGCAAATAATCCTTTGGAAAGCCGGAGCAGCGCATTATTGATGGTCTGCAGAAAAGAGGCCAGTC
>CALAEB010000305.1 GCA_937890875.1 uncultured Anaerolineaceae bacterium
ATGGCAACCTGCCCGGCCCCGATTTGGTCAATGATGTACTGAGCGCCGATTTTCCCTACCTCAACGTTGTCTGTTGCTACAAACGCATAAACGGCACCGCCTAACGCCTTCAGGCTTTCCAGGTTGACTTTCTCGTCAATGTCGACCAGGTAGATGCCTTTTTCAGTTGCTTCCGCGAGCGCGGTAACCAGATTATCGGAGGAGATTGGAGCAAAACCGATACCTTTGTATCCTTTTGAAACAGCATTCTCAAGGATTTGAAGCTGTCCTTCAACATCATCTTCTGTGTTTGCAGCGAAAACGTCGACTTTGATGCCCAGTTCTTCGGCTTTCGCTTCAATCCCTTCTGCCATTGTCTGCCAGAAATCGCTGGACAGAACTTTGAGAACGACAGCATATTCCGCTTCACTGTCCTGTGCGGAAACATTTCCAGACAGGGACAGCAACGTGACCATCACAATGGTCAATACAACAACAATACTTTTTTTACTCTTTTTCATTTGATCCTCTCAATACAAATAAAGGTTTTTGTGGATTGTTACGGACACCGTAACAATGGACAGACGAAAAGGTTGAGTAAACGTTTACTCAAAACATATAAAAAAACAGGCTTTCTTTCTCTTTTGCCAAAATTCCTCCTGACTATTAACGGGCTTGCATTTGGAAACCGGAAAGGGTGCTCATAACGGCGCTTCGTCCGTTATTTCCCGTGTCAATACCATTTGGGTGGATTTCCTTCTGATCAGTTCAACCGGCAGAACAAATTGTTTATTCTCCGGTTCATCATTAACTTCGTTCATCATTGAAACCAATATTTTTACCGCGATACTGCTGAAAGAGGCAGTTGACTGGCGGATGGTTGTAATGGATATTCCCGGTAATGCGGTCGTGGAAATATCATCAAAACCGACCAATTTGATGGATTCCGGAACTTTCATCCCGATTTCATGGATCGCCTGCAATGCGCCGATGGCCAACACATCGGAACTGCAAAAAAGGCCGTCCAGATGGGGATTCTTTTCAATAAGCGATTTGAACGAATGGTATCCGCTGACCGGATCTGAATTCTCTGCTTCAATGACCATGTTCTCATCGGGCACGATGCCGGATTCGCTGAGCGCTTTTTTATATCCCATATAACGGTTGTAGTGCGTTGAGCGGGAACGGTTGAACGTTATCATGCCGATATTGCTACATCCGCTGCTCAAAAGTTCAGTGGCTGCGAGATACCCGCCCTGCTCATTATCACTTTCGATCAGCACAATATTATGATTGTTTGAGGAATTGAAAGGCGGCTTCCGGTCGATGAAAACGGTCGGCACACTAAGTGTTTCTTTGTCGTCGGAAAAAGCGCCGGAAATGTAAATCAACCCGCTCACCTGCAGCGCTTTCAGCATATCCAGATTTTTCCGCTCAATTTCACTGTCTTCACGCGTGTTGCAGATAAACGCCGGGTAATTCATTTTGGAAAGGTCGTTTTGCAGGTTCAGCGTCACCTGCGCGAAAAATTCGTTGGTGATATCCGGCACGATAATTCCCACCGCCTGCACTTTGCTCTTGCGCAACCCCCGGGCAACCGCGTTCGGCTGGTAATTCATTTCCTTAATTACTTTTCGGACCCGTTTTTCGGTATCTTTGGAAAAGCGACCATTCTGGTTAATCACGCGTGAAACGGTGGCGATTGATACGCCACTCAGTTCAGAAATTTCCTTTATTGAACTTTTCCCTTTCACGATCGTCTCCATTCCGGTTTGAGTAAAGGTTTACTCAAATTTACAGTATTCCGAATATGTTGTCAATTGGCTAATGCAGTGGTTTTGTGAGGAGAAAAACAAAGATGTAACGAATGTAACTCCATATTTGTGATTCTTTCGATTAAATTTTCCATTTGTGAATGGTTTCCGGTTGACTTTGTCTGTATGAAATCAACAACTCAAATTCGGGAAGGTATGCCTGCGCCGTGCTTGGTTCGTTTGGACAACCGGGCGTGGTATCAGCTTCCCGGTTTCATTGGGAATAATATTCCATGTTTTAAATCGCTGACTGGATCCATTCTGCGGGAATCCGAGGTTCGGGCAACTTTTCTCCTATTTATGCTTTGCGCAAAAACAGGAGAACTGCGGAGAATCCTTCCCATACTTTGAATCGCTGTCAATAATCCCGCGCCGGCAAAAATCGCGTACAATAAGGGCAGATTGTTGGAAAGGAAACGAAAGCGATGTTTGTTGATGAAGCACAAATTTATGTCCGTTCCGGAAAGGGCGGCGACGGATTTATGCATTTTCATCGGGAAAAATTTGTTGCCCGCGGCGGTCCGGACGGCGGTGACGGCGGACGCGGCGGCGATTTAATTCTGAAAGTTGAAAAGCGGCTGAACACGCTCTCCGCCTTCCGTCATAAGACGCGCTATATCGCGGAAGACGGGCTGCGCGGCGGGGTGAATAATATGACCGGACGTTCGGCGGAGAACCTGGTTGTTCCGGTTCCGGCCGGCACGATCATTTACGATGCCTCAACCGGTCAATTGCTGGGCGATCTGGTGACCCAGGGACAGGAACTGGTGGTCGCCAAAGGCGGGCGCGGCGGGCGCGGCAATACGCATTTTGTCTCCGCTTCGCATCAGGCACCGCGGACCGCGGAAAAGGGTGCGCCTGCGGAAGAACGCTGGCTTAAGCTGGAACTGAAACTGATCGCCGATGTCGGAATTGTCGGCGTGCCGAATGCGGGAAAATCCAGTTTTCTGGCTTCGGTTACTGCGGCAAAGCCGAAAATCGCCGATTATCCGTTCACTACATTGGAGCCGAATCTGGGCGTGGCGGAACTGGACCTGGATCATTCGATCGTATTGGCGGATGTTCCCGGACTGATCGAAGGGGCGCATTTGGGCGTCGGGCTGGGGGATTCTTTTCTGCGCCATATTCAGCGGACAAAAGTGATTCTGCATATGCTCGACGGGATGGCGGAGGATCCGATCGCGGATTTTGATCAGATCAATCAGGAAATGGCGCTGTATGACCCGAAACTGTCCGAAAAACCGCAGGTGGTGGTCTTCAATAAAATGGATATTCCGGAGGTTGCCGAACGCTGGCCGCAAGTGCAGAAAGACCTGTCCGGATACGGATATGAACCGATGGCAATTTCCGCCGCGACCAGCGTGAATGTGAAACCGGTGTTGTGGAAATTGTTTGACCTGTTGCAGAATTTGCCGGAACCCGAAGAAGAGGAAACGCTGCCGCTTTATGTGCCGCAGGAGGACCCGCGGCTGTTCACCATTTCACAGGATGAGGACGGGGACTGGGTCGTGCGTGGCGTTTCAATCGAGCGGGCGGCAAAGATGACCTTCTGGGAACACAGCGGTTCTGTGCGTCGGTTCCAGAAATTGCTTCAAACGCTGGGAATTGAGGATGCGCTGCGGAAGGCCGGTGTGCAAAACGGGGATACCGTGATGATCGGTGATCGGTTTGAATTGGAATGGATTGACTGAACATGGAACGGATGGGCGTGTTTGGCGGGACGTTTGATCCGCCGCATTTGGGGCATCTGATTCTGGCAGCCGAGGCGGCCGATCAGCTCAAACTGGATCAGGTGTTGTGGCTGCTTTCTCCCGCCCCGCCGCATAAACGGAAGCAGCACTTGACCGCTTATGATGAACGGGCCGCCTTTGTTCAGGCCTGTATTCAACCGGAGCCGAAATTCGCGCTTTCGTTGATTGAGAGTGAACGTCCGGGCCCGCATTACACTTCGGATACGTTGCCGATCCTGCGCGAACGCTTCCCGAAGCGGGAGATTGTCCTGCTGGTGGGCGGCGATTCGCTGAACGACATGCCGGATTGGCATGAACCGCGCCTGATCCTGGATCGGGTGGATCAATTGGGTGTGATGGAACGGCCGGGAGACCATGTGGATTGGGACCGGCTGTCCGGTTTTTTTCCGGATATCCGGGAAAAAGTTGCTTTGATTGACGCGCCGCTGCTGGAAATCTCATCTTCAGAGATTCGAGCGCGGGTGGCTGCCGGACACCATTACCGTTATTATCTGACGGAGGCGGTTTACCGGCTGGTCCATGAAAAAGGGTATTATCAGGGATAAGCGAGGGCGCAATCGCTACAGATTGCGCTCCTTATTTCCCATACCGTGATATTTTGAAGATTCATTTTGAAGAAAAAGCAGCAGAAAAACCGCAGATCTTCCCTTTTTTTCTATTTCAAAATGCCGGAGAATTTGCGGTTCACTTGTTTTTGATAAGTGAACCGCAGTGTATCTTTTTTAAATTGTTGATTTACATTTATGCTATTCCACAGGTTCAGTTTTTTGCGGGGTCAGCCCTTTAATCAAAAGCCAGAAAGTGAAAACAAGTTCTCCGGCTGTTGAAAATACAAGCAGGATGGACGCAATATTGGCCGCCGCCGGACTCGCCGGAAACAGGATGTTTCCATAACTGTCCACAAGATATCCTAGGCTTGCGATCATCAACAGCACGCCGATCAATTTAGGCAGGTAGCCGGATTTGGCAGCGAGATAACCCAGCAGGATCAAATGAAATCCAAAGAAAATCTGCCAGATATATACGCCCAGCGTATGCCCTTGGATAAGAAACGAGATGAACGTGTTTGTTTGATCCGAGCCGAAAGTTTCTGCGTAATTGGGATGATTCACGAGTTCCAGCACAAACAAATAGAAAAATAGGTTGATCCCCTGGATCACTGCCATCGCCAGCCGCGAACCGGCGGCAATCAGCGACAATGACTTGTTTACGGATTCGAATAGCCGGTAAAGCAGAACAACCACAACGATTTCGATCAGGAAAATAAGCGTTTCACCGGCAATGCCTAAGCGAAACAGAAATTGGTTGTTTGCGATATTCATCGCGAGGGCCGACAGATCATCTCCCGCAAACAGTTTTGAGGGCACATA
>CALAEB010000306.1 GCA_937890875.1 uncultured Anaerolineaceae bacterium
TGCCACACTCGAGCAGTTCCCCGTCAGTGTGATCGGTGACGGCCTTTTTCGTGACCATACCGAAATCAAACGGGTGGTTCTGCCGGATAGCGTGGTGACGATCGGACTAAGCGCTTTTTCCGGCTGTACATCGCTGGAGGATCTCCGCCTTCCCGCGGAACTGGTACGCATTCAAAATGAAGCGTTCCGCTATTGTTCCGCACTGCAGCAGCTGGAGCTACCGGTGAAACTGACCACGATCGGCGCAGCCGCTTTTGAGGGATGCAGCACTGTTAAATCGCTTCGGATCCCCAATTCCGTAACAACGATCGGTGCAAATGCGTTTCAATATTGCACCGCGCTCTCTTCGGTAACTTTCTCCAAAAACCTGCGCACTTTAGGGGAAAATGCGTTTGCTTTCACCCCGTGGTTAGCGGCACAGACAGATGAATTTGTATTGGTCGGAAATAAAATATTGCTGAAATATAACGGGACGGATGCAGTCGTAACAGTGCCGTTGCAGGTAACGGCGATTGTTGACGCTTTTGCCGATAATGTAACCGTTGAAGAAGTAATCCTGCCCAGGACGCTGACAATCATCGGCGATAACGCATTTAAAGGCTGCCAGAACTTAAAGAATATCCGAATTCCGCAATCTGTGACGACCATTGGAAATAATGCTTTCAGAGGTTGCCGAAGCCTGCAAAAAATCCTTATTCCGGAAACAGTCACTTCAATCGGATCCGGCGCGTTTCAGGAATGCAGCAGTCTTGCGACAATCGCACTGCCTTCCGGTGTCAAAGCCATTCAGGCCCGGCAGTTTGCATTTTGTCCGGCCCTGACCCGATTCACAATCCCGGCGACCGTTGAAACAATTCATAATACGGCATTCGAAAACAGCAATGCTGTATCCCTGGAAGTAGTATATGGGACAATCGGAGAAGAGTTCGCCAAAACCCGGATGATTCCTTATACCTTCCTCATTGAACAGTCCCCGGATTTTGCGTTTCGGCGCAGTGAAGCGGGAGTGGAAATCATCCGCTATCTGGGTCAGATTTATGATATACAGGTGCCTGAATATATCAGCGGAGCCGCAGTCTGGAAGATAGGTCCGGGCGCATTCCAGAAAAACACTTTTGCGCGCAATGTAACGCTGCCGGCAAGTGTTCGCGAGATTAGCGAATGGGCTTTTGCTTACAGCGATACGCTTTCATCCTTGCAAATTGCGGAAGGAACGACAAAAATCGGTTCGAATGCATTTACCGGAAGCCAGAATTTACGTGATCTCGTCATTCCCGCAAGCGTGACCGAAATAGGTTCGGACGCATTTACAAATTGCCCCAATCTCATGCTCCAAACCATCACCGGATCAGCAGCCTGGAAAGAAGCGGTCCAGGCAGAAATCCCGGTAACAGATCCTTTTTCGTCTTTTGGAGATTTCGAACTGGAAACACAGGATGGCATCTACACGCTTTCCGGTTATACCGGAACAGCAGCTGAGGTAAATCTGATTTCCAATGTGCTCGGATTAGCGGTCACAAAAGTTGGGACAGCGGCCTTTCAATCCAGTACTGTTCAAACAATATGGATCCCGGAAGGATACACATCGATCGCGAATCATGCATTCGCGTCAATAGGCCACCCTCTGACAATAACGTTTCCGGACAGTTTAATTGAAATCGCAGCAAACACTTTTGAAGGCACTGACGTTACAATCCAGGCTCATACCGGTACAGCCGCAGAGGCCTACGCACGTAAACATGGATTCAAATTTCTGGTATCTCATGAATAAATGGGTCCAGGTATCAAAAGGATGAAATTTTCCCCAAAGGGTTATTTGTTGTTCTATTTTTTTGTTGGGCGTTGCCAAAAAAAATAGAACAACAGTTTCCGCTTCAACAATTTAACTTTTGACACTTTAATCATAAATGATTGGCAATTCAAAATATGAAAACAGCATACTTTCGTTCTTTTGGTTTTTTACCTCATGAAAAACCAAAAGAACGAATGGTTTTCTTTTTTTATTCGAAAGCGCTTTCTGGATTTCAAATCCCTGATCGACGGCTGTTGTTATTCATCATTCTCGCCTGTCTTCTAATTACGCTGCCCGCATATGCAGAGATGGAGCCGGAACTCCGAAATCAGGATGGATATAACTACTTGATCATTAATGGCGCCGCAATAATTACCGGTTATAACGGCCCGGGCGGGGAAATCACAATTCCATGGAGCCTGGGAGGCGTCGAAGTGAAAGAAATCCGGGCGGATAGTTTCGCAGGAAACGAAACAATCGTCACTGTTAACATTCCCGGCTCAGTCAAAAAAATCGGACGGCGCGCTTTTGCCGGATGCCCGAATCTGATCAACATTTTGCTTCCTTCAGCGATAGAAACATTGGAAGAAAGTACATTTGAGAACAGTGGACGATTGGCATCCATTCTGATCCCGGGAACAGTTCGGAGTATTGAACGGAATACATTCAAAGGATGCGCCAGCCTGTTCTATGTATATTTCCAGAGCACCGGCCTTTTATCTTTCGTTGGGGAAGACGCATTCCAGGACACACCCTGGTTAGCAATGCAGACC
>CALAEB010000307.1 GCA_937890875.1 uncultured Anaerolineaceae bacterium
TGATCGTCGGGGTTTTCGTCAGCGGCATCCCGGACACATTAAAGCGTCCGGAGGTATACCAGCGGCTTCCAGCGAAGATCTGCATCTCATACGCTCCCGGCAGCCACACATCCGGATCGTCCGGTGCACAGGTGGCATAACTGTAACCGCCGGTACTCGTCACTTCAAACTGGGTCGAATTACAGATCGCTGTCCAGTCATCCACCCGGTACCAGACAAAGAAAAACTGTCCGCCCGGAACCATTTGATCGAAACTGAAAAACCCGATAACCTGTGAAATTGGATTCTCAAAAGCGTCAAAAACTTCAACCGGCAGCCCATCATCGCCCAATTGCCGTGTAAACTGGATCGGGCTGAAGACAACGGAATCACCCGGATTGGCATCATTGGTGCTCAACGGCCGCATGAACTCCGGGAAAGCCGGGGTACTGGTTATGGATGGCGTTTCCGTTATGGTCGGCGTGAGCGAAATCGTCGGGGTCATTGTGATGGTCGGGGTCAATGTTACCGTGGGGGTGTTGGTGATCGTCGGTGAAGGCGGAAAAATACTGTAGATCGCGGTTTCTCCGAATGTGTTGAGCATGAAAGCCGCCCCCATCAGCAGCAGTGCCGCCAGAATCAGCCGCCAGCCGTGGGCAATGGTCGCCTGCCTTTTTTTGAAGTAGACGATCCGGTGTCCGCGCCGGATCGCGGCAGCGCCGAGCAGGAACGCAAGTACAGCCCCGCCCAACGCCAGCAGAAAGGCGGTTCCAATTCCGGCGTTAATGTCTAACCCCAGATTGATTTGGTTGATAAAATCCATATTTTGGATTATATCATGCGGGGATATCCGCTCACTTCCGCCGCCCCACAATCAGGAATTCGAGTTTTGACCCGAGCGCCGGAAGTCAAGTTTATCGAAACGGAGCCACAGTTTCCGTTTTTCCCGGACGTTCAGCCTTTTTGATACCCGAACCCATTTTGATAAACATTATCGGTTTTCCGTTTTATGCAAAAAGGGCCGTTTCGCCACAATACGGCTAACAATGAAGAATGGCTCGATCCAGACACGGAAAACCCGACCCGTTCGATCCAATCTCAAATTCCCGGAGACGCACTGAACGGTGACAGCAGACAGACGCTACAGTTTATATTCGGAGAAGATGATTTCCGGCTTATCTGCGTCACTGGCGCTGATCGTTTCCTCGTTGGTGACATAATGCAGCAGCGCGTCGATCACAGCGATTTCGTTCAAATGCGAGTAATTTTTATAATAGGAAAAAGATTTCTCCCCCACTGAGGAAAGCAGTAGATAATCCGCCAGACGGCTGACCGGAGAAAATTCATAGGCCGTAACCGCGATCCGCTTCAGCCCCTTCTCTTTGGCCAGCTCCATCCCCTGAACAACCTGCTTTGAACAGCCGGATTGCGAAATCGCGATCACAATATCTTCTTTATCCGCGAGGTTAATATGATTCAGAAAATATTCCGGTTGTGCTCCATAAGAGCATTTAACGCCCAGCCGCCCCAGCCGGAATCCCATATGCTGTGACAAAGGGTTCGTGTTCCCCACCGCGATAATATGCGCCTGTTTGCAATTTTTGATCAGGTTCGCGCAGTTCAAAATCGTGGTATGGTCCAGATTCTGCCCGATTTTCAACATGTTGGAGGCGAACACTTTAAAAAGTCCGTATACGGTGTCCTCTTCACTGTTCACATCATCTTCCCGGTCAATCTGATTGCGGCCAAAATCGCGGGACAGAATAATCCGCATCTGGTAGTAACCCTGATAGCCGATATGTTTACAGAACCGGATCACCGTGGCATCACTGACATTGCTGTAGTTTGCCAGTTCGGACACGTTGGCATTGACAGCTAATTCCGGAAAACTCAGAATAAAATCGGCAACTTTCTTCTCGGATGAGAAGATCTGATCATAATTTTCTTTAATGGCCTCAATCACTGACTTTGACTGGATAATATCCATCTGTTTTCCCTCCGTTCAAAATATAGTATTGGCACTTTGTGATTGTGTTGTTGTTTTGGCGCGATACGCCAAAACAACAACACAATCACAAAGTTTTTTCATTCGGAAGTCTACTCTAAATTTCGCATTCGTGCTATTCATGCAGATTGCTGGAGCCGGGGTATAAATCCGCCAACAAACGCGTCGCCCAGACCGATGGTCGTGGCACTACTTTCCTCAGCCTGCACACAGGCAAGGCAGCATACTTTTCCCGCCCCTGATGCGTTGATCGTTTCAGAAAAACGAAGACCCGGCTCCTGCAGCGGGGAAGTTTCCGTTGCCTGGTAATCCGACATTGAAAAATCGTCCCCGAAACGGAACCGCGTCCCGGCCATAGTAATCCCGCCCTTGAGCGCGTTCCCGTATTCACATGCGTTATCGCCGTAAGCCAGCGCCCAATACCGCGTATGAATGACCAGCACCGGCACCGGGATCCGCCGGTAAAGATCCGGCAACGCCGCCAGCACTGCCGGCGCATCCAACAGCGCAACCGATCTGCCGATATATGACTGAAACTCATCTTCGTTCAGGCTGTAGATATTAATCCGATGCAAGAGTTTTTGCCGGACCACCTGGCTGAATTCCGGTATATGGAAACAGCCGTCCTCATAGAAAACCTGCGCATCCGCCGATAATTTCCGCATAGCCCGGTTCAGCTCATCCAACCTGCTTTCCAGCAGCGGCCTGTCCTGCATGGCGTTGAAACCGGAGATGAGAAACACACCGGCATCAGCGATCAGGTCCCCCAGCTGCGGACTGAGTTTCATCAGCATGTTATCCGGATCGTTCACATAAATGATCCGGTTTGCCCGTTTGGTCCGAATGTGAATATCATCCGCGTCAACGGTCGTTCCTTCGTAATACTGGACGATCAGATGCGGGTAGATCCGCTCCTCATCGGCGCTGCAGATATAGCGGCAGTCTTCAGGAAGCAGCTCGCGGACATACGGATTCATAGTCACCAAATGCACCGATGAGGCAAAACCAATTTTATGCATCGCGATCGCTGCGCGGACGGAGGTACCACCCAGCGTGACCCGTTTTGTAAAGTACTGCGAAAAATCTTCAATTATCCGGGGCGCGTGCACAAAACACTCTCCGCCCTTTTCATCCCGCAAAAACCTCAAGATTGAAACCGCAAGCGCTCTCTCACCGGCGATTTCAATTTCTTGGGATAATTCCCCATTCTTAATCGCATATCTTCGAATCAGGGCCTCCAGAACCGCCGAGTCCCACCGGATTTCATAATCAATGTTATCCCCTAACCCCAATACGATTGTTCCGCTCATCAGTCCGCCCTGTCCCACCCATTTGAACTGCTCCAAGAAAACTCTGTGGTTCTCCTGCTTTGCGCAAAACGCAAAACAGGAGAACCACAAGCTCAGCTTATTCTTTCGGAAACTTCCTCAAATTTCGAATCCCTGTTCCTGTCAGGAGAAATCAGTAAAGCGGCGCTTTGCCATCCGCATTAAATAACTCAATTTTATGGCAGGCAACCGCTTTCATCGCCACAATACAGAAGGGTTCAATCACATTCGGTTCTCTCAGGCTCTGATCCGTTAAAACTTCCCGCATTTTATTGAAGTAAGCCGCTTTAATATCACTCGAAATATTGATCTTGTTGATGCCCAGTTTGACAGATTCGCCGATTTCCGAATCATGGTTATTGGAGCCGCCATGGAGAACCAACGGGATGGAGACCTTGGATTTAATTTCCTTCAATAAATCCAGTTTCAATTCCGGCTTCATTCCCTTCGGGTAGATCCCGTGCGAAGTCCCGATGGCGATCGCCAGCGTATCGATCCCGGTCGCGGCAACAAACTTGACCGCGTCCTCCGGCCTTGTATAAATGATCTGATCAGCGCCTGCCTCGGCCTGGGAATCGGTGGAACCGATGGTGCCGAGCTCGCTCTCGACAGAGACATTCACCGCATGCGCCGCTTCCACCACTTTCCGGCAGATTTCAATGTTCTCTTCAAAGGGAAGGTGAGACCCGTCAATCATGACCGATGTGAATCCGCTCTGGATCGCCACCAGTACCTGTTCAAAATTTGCGCCATGGTCCAGATGAATACAGACCGGAACGGCGGATTTGTTCGCCTTCTCGGTCATCGCTTTCACAATCTCGACACCGGTGAAACGCAGTTCGTCCGGATGGATCGCAATAATCAGCGGAGATTGTTTTTCCTCCGATGCTTCAAAAATCCCGTTCAACATTGAATAATCACTGATATTAAATGCCGGTACAGCAAAAAAATTCTTATTCGCCACCGCCAGTAAATCCTTCATATTCATTAACATATACTTTTCCTTTTGTGTTTGGTATGGTTAAATTTTTTTTTGAATCAACTCTTCACTGAACCTGCCGTCATTCCTTCGATGAAATAACGCTGGAAGAATAAAAATAACAATAAAACGGGCAGACATCCCAAAATGCTCATTGCCATCATCTCGTTCCATTCATAAGAATGCTGCCCCATCAACTGCTGAATCCCGATCGGAACGGTCCGCATGTCAATCGTCTTGGTCAGCGTCAGCGCAAACAGATACTCGTTCCCTGCCTGCATGAACGTGTACATCCCGACAGAAATGAGCCCGGGAATCGAAATCGGCACCAGAACTTTCCAAAGCGCGAGGAAACGGCTCCCGCCGTCGATCATGACCGCCTCATCCAGTTCAGTCGGCAGGGTATTAAAATACCCTGTCATCATGATGATCGCATAGGGAAGTGTGAACACCATATACGTAAGAATTAATGCCCAATACGTGTTATACAATTTCAACGCGACAATCAAACCGAAATAGGGAATCAACAGTGTTATCGGCGGAACCGCCTGAACGCTGATGATTAACATATTTAACGGTTTTTTCAACTTGAAGTCAAACCGGCTGAAGCTGTATGCGGCCAAAACGGACACAAGCAATGTGAACAGCGTCACCATGGAGGAGACCAGATAGCTGTTAATGAAAAAGCGGACCTTGACCGGATCGGAAAGAATGGATTTATACGCGGAAAAAGAGAAATTTTCCGATATAAACTTCGGCGGGAAGGCAAATATTTCGGTATTCGGCTTGAACGAGGATAAAATCATCCAGAGCACGGGAAATCCGGCGTAGACCGCGCCGATCACCAGCAGGGCAATGACAAAAAATTTACCGGCCGCCCGGATTGCTTTTTTTGAGTTCATGTCAATCCCTCGCTTTCTGGGTCTTCACGTAAACGAAAGCCAGCAGCATGGAAAAGATCAGAATGATCACCGCACTGGCGGAAGCCAGCGAAAATTCATATTTACTGAAGGCCAATTTATAGGTGTACGTGCTCAGCATTTCGGTCGCCCGGATCGGGCCGCCGCCGGTCGTCATCCAGACCAGCGTAAACTGCTGCATCGTCCAGATGCAGTCCAGCATTGCCATGCTGACGATGATCGGTTTCAGCTGCGGGATCGTGATGTAGATAAATTTCTGCACATGATTGGCGCCGTCAACTTCCGCCGCCTCGTACAGATCGACAGAAATCCCCTGCAGTCCCGCCAGCAGGCTGACCATATAAAACGGATATCCGGACCAGATGTTGATAAAAATCAGGGCGTACAGAGCCGTGTTCCTGGACCCCAGCCACTCGATTTTCTGGCTGATCATTCCGAGCTGCTCAAGAAAATAGTTGATAATTCCGTTCGGGCTCAGCATCACACGCCATAAA
>CALAEB010000308.1 GCA_937890875.1 uncultured Anaerolineaceae bacterium
TATGGAAATTGCTCATATCAAAGACCAGGTTCGTCATTGTGCCGATCTGATAGCGGCTGCGCGGATCCACACGGGCGGCGAATTGCGTCGGTCCCGCCATACAGTAAACAAAGATTTCATTCCCCATTAATTCGGTAACATCAACCTTCGCTTCCACATCCGCTTTGATGATTCCGGGAGGGCAGAATTCCGGGTTATGGATATTCTCAGGGCGGATTCCAAAGATGACGTCTTTTCCGCTCAAACCGGCATAAATATCTCTTCTGCTTTCGGGAATTTCAACGGTAAACGCTTCATTTTCAATAAAAACGCGGCTATCATCTTTGCGGATTTTCGCATTGAAGAAATTCATCGAAGGGGACCCGATAAACCCTGCGACAAACTGATTAATCGGGAAATCATACAGCGTCTGCGGCGTATCCAGCTGTTGAATAATACCTTTATACATAACAGCAATCCGGTCGGCCATGGTCATCGCTTCGACCTGGTCATGGGTCACATAGATAAATGTTGTCTGGAGCCGCTGATGCAGCTTGCTGATTTCGGAACGCGTCTGCACTCTCAGTTTCGCGTCCAGGTTGGAAAGCGGTTCATCGAACAGAAAAACCTGCGGATTCCGGACGATTGCACGTCCCAAAGCTACCCGCTGCCGCTGGCCGCCGGAAAGCTCTCTCGGTTTTCGCTGCAAGAGTCTTTCCAGCCCAAGCGTTCCGGCCGCTTCGTTTACCCGCCGAACAATTTCGTCTTTCGGGGTCTTCCGCAACTTCAAGCCGAATGCCATGTTATCGAACACGGTCATATGCGGATAAAGTGCATAGGACTGAAACACCATCGCGATATCGCGGTCTTTCGGGGAAACATCATTGACAACACGATCACCGATCAGAATTTCGCCTTCGGTGATTTCTTCCAGACCGGCCAAACAACGTAAAGCCGTTGCCTGTCCACAGCCGGAAGGGCCGACAAGGACCAGAAATTCCTGGTCATTAACTGCAAGTTGGATATCCTTTAAAACTTCTACATCGCCATATTTCTTCCACACATGATCGTAAGTAACACTGGCCACGACAAATACCTCCATTCGGACTGAATATAGTGACTTAATTATACACGCCTATGCCAAAATGAGCGGATCGGAATAATATGACAAATGTCATGTTTGGGGGAAAAGTTCCGTAAAAAATACCCCACTGTGCCGTGTGCTGCCGAGTTTTGAACCTGCTATCGCAGGCTGGTAACCTGTTCCAGAACGCTGCCTTGGCTTCCGCCTATCGCATTATCCTGAAAAAAAGGAAACCATTTTTTATACATGTTGGCCCAAAACTGATGATGCAACATCACCAACACAACAGGGTTTATTGATTTTATACCATATTTTTAGTCAAATGAGAAGGAACATGGCTTGGAACCCAACAATTCGAAACAGGGAAAGGCTCACAGTTGAAACCCTCTCCGTAGAAATTGGAGAGGGTTTCACAATTTTGGCAGGTGTTTATTCATGCCCCGCTTTGTCTTGCCGGGAACGTATTCGCCATCTCAAATTACTCCTGGGCCGACTCTCCTGAGGTCGCAGCCTGGATGATCGCGGCCTTTAAATCATCTTCCATTTTAACCAGCTGCCGTTCGGCTTCTTTACGGGCAGCTTTGGCTTCGTCATGAATTCTTAAGGACTCCTGAATCGTTGAAATCAGTGTGTCGTTGGCTTTTTGCAGGGTCACCGGATCAATCGTGCTGCGTTCGGCTTCTTTTGCGACTTCCAGTGTGTTCTGTTTGAGTTTTTCAGCATTTTCTTCCAGAAGACGGTTGGTCGTGTCTGAAATCGCCCGCTGCATCTCAACAATTTTGCCCTGGTGTTCAAGCCCCAGCGCAATCACCATCTGACTCTTCCACAACGGGATCGTATTAAAGATCGTATCCTGAATTTTGTCAACCAGCAATTTGTCATTGTTTTGGATAAGTTTAATCTGGGGCGCTGTTTGGATCGCCATGATTCGTGAAGTTTTCAGGTCAAAAATCTTCTTCTCGAAGCGATTGACATTATCTTCAAAATCTTTCAGCACCTGCGCCACCATCGGGTTATTGCTCTGCTGCGCCTGGCTGCGTAATTCGGGCAGGGTTTCCGTACGCATTTGTTCAACGGTTTCTTCGCCGGCAATAATATAGAGTTCCAATTCGTTGAAGTAGTTCAGATTTTCCTCATACAGTTTGTCATACATGGAAATATCTTTCAGCATGACATTCTGAGCGATCTGAAGGTCATTGGCGATCTTCTCGACCTGGTTCTCGACAATTTCATATTTTCCGAATAATTGTTCAACCTTGCTTTTACTTTTGCGAAGCATTTTTTCAAAGAAGCTGTCATCTTCGCTCAGCTTGGCAATATCAAAGTCCTGTATGGTTGACAGTAAATTCGTTAACAGCTTTCCCGAATTTCCCAAATCGAAATTGCGGATATTTTTCAGAATAGAGCCTGAAAAATCGGAAAGCTCTTTTTGTGCCGACGCAGCGTAAAGAGACGAAGCCTGAGAATCTTTCAAATCGATCTCATTTTTGATTTTCTCAACTTTTTGCCGGCTTTCCGGGCTCAGGGCAACCGCTTTTTTCTCACTGAGCTGAATCTCAGTCGTTTGATCCACCGGCTTAAGATTTCCGTGGCTGCTGGCTTCCAATAAATCATCCAGTTCAATTTTTGACATCGTTTTTCTCCGTTACTTGATTTTTTCAATAAGTTGTTCCATGACCGCATCATCAGGCAGCTGCGTGACAGAAGTGACTTCTTTCGCTACGCCATTAACATTAAACTGGCCTGTCTCCTGAGAAGCGTTTGCTCCGGTTCGGAAGCCATGGTGGGTCCATGAGAGGCGCTGAACTTCGCTGTCAAGCAGCGCTTCAATTCCCGCCTCGCCCGCTTTGTCTAACGCGATATAAACATGCGTCGACCAAACGGTGGGCGTTGGATAAAGGATGATGATCTCGTTTTTCAACGCATTCCATGTGTCCGGATTACTCACCGCAAATTCCAAAAGTTGATTTTCATACCCGGCAATCATCGGGTTTGCGCCGACACCGATTTTTAAGAATTGACTGAACATATCGGCCGATGAGGTCTGCATATACCCCAGCTTGTCATAAATTTTCTTCAGCTTAACCGCGACTTCATCAACATTTGCCGCCGTGACCGGCTGGCCGCCATTGATGATATTGGCCAGCAAAGCCGCAAACATATTGCCGGAGTTGGAAGCGCTCGGGTCCGTTGTGTCCACCACAATGCTGCCATAAAGTTCAGGCACGCCGATATCCGCCCAGGTCAAACCGTCCAGCATGAGCTGAGTTAATTGATTCATATCAACATAATACACACCGCTTTTCTGACTGACAACACCTTTCTGGACCAGTGCCTTGACCACCAGCGGCCGCGAATAGATAACCAGCGGCGTATTATAGATAATTTCACTTTTGGGCGTCTTTTGATATGTTTTCTTGTACAGCTCCAGCGGGGCCTGGCTGGCCGGAAACAAATAGTTCCGGTTCGTATGATCGGCGACGATCATGTCATAGGAGCCTGCTTTTTGATAATCGAAAACAACGCCATATTTATCCAGCAGGATCTTGGCGATTTCATCATCTTCAAAAATGCCAATCTTCTCACCGCCCAGATAGCCGTCCAAATACACCGGCTCTTTTTTCTCCGGCTTTGCCCGTGTGAACACAACGACCAGAACCATGACAAGCGCCAATATGACAAGGCCGATGTACTTAATATTTTTACTCTTCATGGTCGATGCCCCTTTCGGCATTGATTCGTTTTTCCAATAATTCATTTTCAAGTTCAACATTGATCAGCTTATCTTTAATTAATCGGCTGAACTGTTTTTCAAAAGTTTCATTCAGCATCACCATGATATTTTCGGTCTGCCGCTTAAAGGGTTCGATTTCCTGAATATTAATCTGTACCTGATCAACTTCCAAATAATCATTTAAAACCGTATTGGCAGTGAGCAGATGATAAGTTAAAAATTGTCTGGATTTTGTAATTTTTGTCGGATGCTGTTCCAGATAATTGACGACTTTTTCGCCGGTTTGGACCATCTTTTGAGCATCTTCCAAAATATGCTGATCCTTGATCAGTTTCGTTTTCGTCTTGATGTCGTCAATTAATCGGGTTCCTTCATCCAAAAGCGCCTTCAATTCCTGCCCGGACTGAAGCGCCTCGATTTCAAAATTGCCAATTTTTAAAATCGGCTTTAACGCCAGATAACAGCCCAAATAAACCAGGAGTGTCAACACAATTGTTGCAGGCAGCTGAAAAACCAGAACAAAATAAAACAGCAGAAAAGCCGCGATGCTGATCAATAATGAAAGAATGACCCGGTTCAGTTCGGTTTTTTCCTGTTTGGTCATCAGTTATATCCCTTTACTTTCTTGAAAGCATCCGTCAGATCTTTCCGCCCATCGAAAACTCTGGCATTCGTCAGATCGGCCAACGCTTCCAGTTGTGCAGGATCAGCATCGCCGTACATAATGGAAAAGATAGGTACATCCAGGTTCATCGCCTGATATTGCCGGACCACTTCATCTTCGTTATCCTGCATGGATCTGCCATCCGTCAACAGCACAATTGCCGGCGTATAATTCGCAAGTTCATACCCATCCAGCCGTTTCAGCGCTTCCAGAATCGCCGCGTACACATCCGTGCCACCGCCGGGAGATTCCGCACGGAGGCGTTCATAAGCCTGTTCAAGTTCCGCATCATTTCCATTCGCCTGATAAATACTCAGAACGTCACTGTCAAAGGGAATGAAATAGGACACATCATTCGTTGTCCCCTGCAGAAAATGTTCCCGGGCGTTCTCAGCAATCAGAAGCTGTTCCAGTCCCTTCATCATCTGGTCATTCCCTTCGCCGCTCATACTGCCGGAGAAATCCAGGCAATAGAGCGTCAAAGCCGGCTTTTTAAAGGTTGTCTGGTATAAATTGAGAGCCAGCCGGATCGTTTCAGCTTTGGGCAGCGTAATCGGGGATAAGACCATCTTTGTATCGATCCCCCACTCGGCAAAAACTTTTTCGTTGGCAGGATCAATGTTTCCGTATGCATCCCGACGACCGGTTTGTTCGATCTTATTTTGTGTATCCTTGCTCAGCAGATAAGCCTGAAAGCTAAGGAAGATCTTCTCTTTGTCAGATGAATCACCTTTGTCAATAAAGGCCAGCGGGCTGTCCGCGATCGAGATGGCATCTTTAACATAAATCAGCGCCAGCGGCTCATCACCCTGTGCGACAAATTGCTTGTTCGCGGAGATGATCAGCGCTTCATAATTGACCATTGCATCATAGTGACTCTTTAAAAACAAGTCGACCAGCCAATTCGAACTGCCGGAAGAGCGGTTCACGCCGCTGAGCAAATTGGAAATTTGGGCCTGCAAAGCCGGCTGCTCCAACGCTTCGGTCGTTAAGACCTCACCGCTGCCGGAAAGCGCGGTTAAAAATGCGAGGTAAGCGCTGGCGCCGGAATTAGACTGAGTCGCCGAAGTCATCGCAAAGCTCAGTTGTCCCGCTTCGATCAACTGGGCTATATCTTCAATCATCACATCATCACGCATCAGTCCCAATTCTTTGGCCTTGCTTTCCCGGATACCAAAAACCACAGGGGTGGTTGAAATGCTCTGTGTGTGTTTGAGTCGATGGCTGACATCGCCCATATTAATCCAAATTGAGGACGCCGGCCAAACCGCGTCATAATCGATGGTTTCCTGGCTCAACAAATTCATGATTTCAAGACTGCCCAGATAATCTACCTGGATCTGGACACGGTTTTTCTGAGCATATTCCTCTATGATAGGTTCGAGTTCTTCGTTTTCAGAGCCGCTGACAATTCGCAAGACATCACCCTTGCCGGCGACAAAATCAGCTTCCGCAGGCGGATTATCATTGCCGCTGAAATTGCTTGTCGGTCCGCAGCTGCTGAGGAAAAAACAGGCCATAATGACCAGGATAACTTTTCGCATGCTTAATTCCTTTCCATTTATATTCATTTAACCAAACCAAAGTTAATATTTGGTAAAAATTAGGTAAATTGGTGGTTAAGTGGAAATTTTGGTGCAAAAGGAAATGCGCAGACGCTGATTCATCGGCGATCCAGGCCGTCATTAAATTTCTTGATACTGAGGGATATGGTAAATTAATATTTTTCCAAATCGGGCAGCATAAATAAATCATGATTTCCGGCATTACCGGAGAACAGGTTACACAATTAAAAAATCCCTCAATTTCACCGTTCTGTTCAAGTGATTCGAAAAATGGATACCTCTTTCGAATAAGGGGGAAAGTTTTCGTTCTTCTGTTGGCCGCAAAGCGGCCAACAGAAGAACGAAAACAAATCTTTTGAATATTTCAAACGCGGGTTTCGCTCGGCATTTCAGCGGGAAAACGATACTTTGATAATTTTCCCTTCTTTACTGACCGTTACCCGCGTAATCTGCCGGTCGAGCATATTCCCTACCCGGTTATCTTTGGTATAAACGATAACATAATTTTGATTCCGCTCCACAACATCCGGATCCAGCCCGGCTTTGTTGTTCATAATCTGTTTCTGGATACTGAACGTCGAAAATTCATCGCTGACGTCTTCCAACTTATACCGTTCTTTCACTTCATCATAAATCTGTTTCGCCATTGTAAAATCGATCGCGACCTTGCTGTCCAGTTTTTCCCGTACCAGTTCATAATTCCGGGGCGTCTTCGCCCGCTGCATCCGGTCGGTAATATCCGCATCCTCATCAATCGTATAAAGCGGATCGCCGTAAAAGACAAACGACAGCAAAGTTTTCTGGATCTCACCGTCTAATCCGCCGCTGGTGGATTCAATTTCGGTGGCCATGTTTTTTCGCGCGCGGCGGAAAGCCTCGCCGCAGGAAACATTGGTCATCAGATGCTTCCAGAATAAATTAGCCAGCAAATCAGCCGCGGTCAGCGGCAAATTGATCGCGCCGTAAGCGATGACAGTCGAACCGATAAAAACATGCGTCTGTTTCCCCAACATATGAAGCGACAGC
>CALAEB010000309.1 GCA_937890875.1 uncultured Anaerolineaceae bacterium
GTTCGCGCGCATTATGCCCGGTCAGGACGTGCAGCACTTCTCCATTCTCAGCATCCCACAGACGGATGGTGTGGTCGTCGGAGGCGGTCGCGATGATCGCGCCGTCCGGCGAATACAGCGCCTGATTGACCAATGCACTGTGGCCGCTGAGCGTCAGGACCGCTTCACCCTCCGGAATGGTGCGAACTTCTGCGCTGCCGCCGGCAAATCCGCCGTAGACCAGCCGGCTGCTGTCCGGCGAGAACCCCATGCCGGTATCGTTGTTCCCAATGGTTTCCCCGCGGAAGACCGCTGTTTCGTTGCCATCGGGGATAGAGTATAAATGGATCTGCCCTCCCTGTCCGAAGACGGTCAGGTCTTCCGCCGCCGCCACAGTTTTGCCATCGGAACTGAACAGCACCGGATTGACATAACTGTTGGTTTCAAAGGATTGGACCCCGCCCGGATTCGAGGTCAGACCATGACTGGTCCAGGACAGCGTGGCCAATTCTTTCACGACCTGACCGCTGGCGGCATCCCAAAGCTTGACTTTTCCGTTCTGGGATCCGGTCACGATCCACTGGCCGTCCGGCGAAAGATCCTGGGACATGATGCGGTCATTGGTTAGAGTATCCGTCATTCCGAAGGCATCCCCCATGAAATACTGTTCATCTTCCAGAATCGTTGCAAACGGTTCTGATTCTGGCGTCGATATTTCCGAAATTGACCAGAAACGCAGGCGGTGCGGAGAGGCATCAATCTCGCCCTCAAAATCGCGCAGAACAAAAATGCCTTGCCGGGTGAAGGAAGGGGCCGGCCACAGGACGGGACCGAATTGAATTTCCGCGGCCAGCTCGAACGCTGGCGTCGTGTAAATTGCGGCGCTGCTTGCCTTGTATTCCTTGTCCCGCGGTACCAGCGCCACGTAGCGTCCGTCCGGGGAGATCACGGCGTCGGTGTCGACGGGAATTTCCATCGTATGGGTGATTTTTCCGCTTTCAAGCGAAAGGATGCAGAATAATTTCTCGACAGGCTGAAAGGCGTACTTTTTTTCGAAAACAAGGCTGTCCCCATCCGGAGTGAAGGCGATCTGCCAGATGTTTGAGCCGGCGCATTGCAGCAGGTCACTGATGTCTTCCCCGACCCGGCTGCCGTCCGGGAGTGAAAAGAGGCTGATCCTGCGTTCATAATCGGGTCCTGCCAGTGTTTCAGTCATTTCTCCGGTCGGGACGTTATAGACGACAGCGAGTTTCTCGCCATCCGCTGAAATTGAGAGCGCGGTGGGCGGGAAACCGACCGGGATGAAACCGCTTTGTTCTCCTGTGGTGTGGTCCAGCAGTGCAACACCCGCTTCGGCTGCGGCAGCGATCAGGTCGCCATCGGGCTGCCAGTCCAGTGCGCCGCTGTAGTTTCCCTGACCGATACTGGTCAGGAATCGCAGGTCCCGTACATTTTCAGGCGTGATGACCTGCAGTTCGGTCTTGTCTGTCTGGGCGGATACGGGCATGCCAGAGAAGAGTGAACAAGTCAGCAGGCCGGTTAAAAACAGGATTCGGGGCAAAAGCCCGGTTTTCTTCATGGTTTTCCGGTTCCTTTCTATCGTTTGTATGATAGTATACTACTATACTGGTATTCTATAAGATAATGATACGGATGTCAAGTATCAATTGGATGCTTTGTTGTT
>CALAEB010000310.1 GCA_937890875.1 uncultured Anaerolineaceae bacterium
CATGCGGAATAATCCCGCTGAATCGATTGCGGATCCTGTTCCGGGATAGAATCGCTCTGAAACGGGAAGCGCCCCGGTTGCGTTTCGGTTCAACCAACCCTATAATTAGCGCATGCCAATTAATTATGAACAGCTGCGGCTGCAGGTCCGCCGCAGCGGAAAAAACTTCGCCTCCCGGGCAGCCATTCGGGAACAGCAGCTGCGAAATGCGGCAGCGCTGCTCACCCGGCTTGCAGCCGACCCCGCTTTTCCAATGCGAATGCGGCAGGTGCTGGAATCCGCCCCCGGAGAGCGCTGCGCCAGTCCATCGGACGAACCGATCGATCGCGGTATCCCCGCCAGCGGACACCTCATACAAGCGCTGACCATTCTGGCCGCGGACGGATCACAAATCAACCCCGACCGGCATGACGCGCTGCCGATCGGATTGATCAACACGGCTGTCATCCGTTATCGGGCCAACAGCGGCGCCAGTCCGCAAATCGTCACAGCTACAACGCTGCTGGACCCGGACGATTTTTCTCTGGATAACAGCGGTCTGAACGAGGACCGCATCGCGCTGCAGCGGGACGTTGCCGAACGGGAACTGCTTGCCGCCGAAGCAGAAAAAACGCCCCCGGAATTCACTGTCATCGCACTCACAGATGGACCGCTCGAACTGTTCACCCTGCGCCAGGCTCTCGCCGGACAACAGCAATACATCGACCGGTATCGGTCGGCGCTGCAGGTGTTATTCCAGCGCCGGGCTCTTTTGGCAGGATATATCGACCGGCCGCGGGCGGATCTGGTGATCCGCATGCTCGAGCTGGCCGGACGCGAAACGGACGGATCTGAGGGTTCTTCCTATCCGCTGGTCGATGACAGCCTGTTGTTTTCCGGCCTGCTCGAACCGGGTGAACGTTCCGCTGTATTCGGCCTCAATTCCAGATCCAACCGCGAACTGGACGAAGCGGTGCGCTTTTCGTTCTTTTACCTGAACTGCGGGGAGCGGCACCATCCGCAGATCGCGCGGGTGGAGATCCCGGCCTGGGTTGCGGTCGACCAAGAAGCGCTGAACAACCTGCATGCCTGTCTGCTGTCCCAGGCACAAATTACAGCGGGCGTTGCTTATCCGTACATTCTGCACCGGGCGCATGAATGCGCCGTGGTTTCCGTCGCCGAGAAAGAACGCATCCAGAACCTGATGCTGCGGGAATTCGCCGCACAGGGAATGCCTCTGTCCGGCAAGTCCGGGAAACAACGGCTGAAAGACCTGTCCGGCAGAAAAAGAACGGGGCAAATATCCGGGTGAATCGGGAGAATTTCCGCAGGATTCAGATACCTGTAAAACGGCGCCAATTCAGCTTTTGCCGCTCGAACCAATTTTGAAAAAGGCACGCCGCAGCTGAAAAGAAAGATAGAATTTCCGCTTCATCCGAAATGGATCCGCATATTTCGAATAAAGCAAAAACAGGAGAAGATCATATGAATTCAGAAAATCCGTTCGGCAGAATCATCAGTGCCAACAGCCGGGAATGCGTCGTCGCTTACCGGACGGCGGAACAGGAGATCCCGCGTTTCGGCTCCATGGTGCGCATTCCGGTAAGCGCGGCGCAGGACTTCCGCATCTACGGCCTGGTGACCGATGTCCAGATCGAAGAAGACGGATTTCTGCGGCAACTGGCCGCGGCGGAGGAGATCCCGGAGGAAGTTCTGATGGATAACCGGACGAATCGGAACGTACCGATCGTCCTGCGGGTGCTGTTTATCGGATATGCAGACGAAAATGGAATCTCCCATCTGCTCCCGCCCTCCCCGCCGCTGTCGCTGAGTTCGATCTTCCGCTGCGATTCAACGGAGACCGCCCGCTTCACCGCGCACGGGAATTTCGGTTATTTCCGCCATATGCTGCGCGCGGTGAACGTCCCGGCCGCCGAACTGTTCGCGGTTCACATCCGGCTGGCTTCCATCGCGCAAAACGCGAAACATAATGAGGGCTGGACAAAAGCCGCCGTGGAGGAGCTTATCACGCTGCTGCGGGACGACTATGCCGGGCTGACAGCCATTCTCGGCGCGCTGGGCGATGCCGACATTTCTTTTTAACGGAGCGCGGGACAGATGAACGAAAAAAAGATCGGATATGTCACCGGCGGCAGCTTGAAAGAGGGACTGCTGGTTCGGCTGACGGTCGGAGCGGATGAAGTCCAGGA
>CALAEB010000311.1 GCA_937890875.1 uncultured Anaerolineaceae bacterium
CGCGAGATTTCCTCGGACGGGATTGGCTTTCGTCCTGAACAGTGAGATAATTAATTTATTATGAAACGATGTTTTTTTGACCTTAGTTTCTCTGAGTTATCCGAACTTCTGAAAGAATACGGTGAACCGGATTTCCGGGCGAAACAGATCTGGCAGCTTGTCTATAAAAACCTGAACCTGTCCCCGGAAACATTCCCCGCTGTTCCGAAAGAACTCCGGCAGAAACTCAAAGAAGATTTCGAGTTTGCGCCAATCAGCGCAATAAAAAAAGTTGTCTCACAGGACAAGCGGACCGAGAAATACCTGTTCCAGTTGGCGGACGGCAAAAAAATTGAAGCGGTCCTCATGTATTACCGGGAGAGGATCACGATCTGCATTTCAACACAGGTGGGCTGCGCGATGAACTGCGCTTTCTGCGCTACCGGGCAGATGGGTTTCACCCGGAATTTGTCTGCCGGAGAGATTATCGGACAAGTTTTGTTTTTCGCCGCAGAACTGAAGCTGACCGAAAAGAAGTTATCCAACATTGTTGTGATGGGAATGGGAGAACCGTTCCACAATTTTGAAAACGTGATGAAAGCGATCGACACGATCAATCATGCGGAAGGATTTCAGTTCGGGGAACGGCGGATAACCGTTTCGACCGTCGGGATCGTCCCAATGATTGAGAAATTCACGAAAGCGAAACGGCAAATCAATCTCGCCATCTCGCTTCACGCCCCATCCAATAAAATCCGTGATCAAATCCTCCCGATCAACAAGAAATATCCGCTGGAAAAATTATTGGAAACCTGTCAGATCTACGTTGATAAGACTCACCGGCGGCTCACATTCGAATACGCACTGATCAGCGGGCTGAATGATTCCGTGGAGGATGCGATGCGGCTTTCAAAATTGCTCCGCGGCATGCTTTGCCATGTGAACCTGATCCCATTAAATGAGACAAAGAAATTTGAGCGGAAAGGGTCAACCATGGAACGGGCAAACGATTTTAAATTAATTCTGGATAAAGCCGGAATTCCCTGCTCCATCCGTTTGAAACGGGGAGTCGATATCGGGGCCGGATGCGGGCAGCTTGTCACGCAAACATGATATAATTTTTGCGGCAAACCCGGAAGAATGCGGACAACAACGCGGTATTTGGATCGATCCGGCTGAAATCCGTTTACCGGCTACCGTGTTTTGCAAGGGCCGGAAGATAATGCGACAAAAATAATTTTTCTGTTCATGATTCGGATTCCTGATACTGGAATCCGAGCGGGGAGAAGAACAGTTTCTCAAATTACTGAAATATGAGGATCAATGGCCGATTTTTTATCAAAATGGATTAAAGGCTTAGATAAGACCAGAAAAGTTACATTTTCCCGTCTGGCTTCTGTCCTGGGCACCAATGAAATTGACAGCTATCTCTGGGACGACCTGGAAGCAATTCTCATCCAGTCGGATTTAGGCGTTGAGACTACGGCGGATATCATCCGAAACCTGCAAAAATCCGTAACAGAGGAAGGATTGTACAAAGCGTCCGATTTAGTCGACCGGCTGAAACATGAATTATGTGAACGGCTGAAGGAATGCCCGGACCCGGCCCAGTCATCCTCTGATAAAAAGCCGTTCGTTATTCTGATGGTCGGTGTAAACGGTTCCGGAAAGACGACGACGACCGCAAAACTGGCGAAGAAATATAAAGACAGCGGGAAAAAAGTCATGCTGGCCGCCGGAGATACCTTCCGGGCAGCCGCAATTGACCAGCTCCAGGTTTGGGGAGACCGGCTGGATATCCCGGTCATCTCAGGGAAAGAGGGCGGCGATTCCGCGGCAGTCGCATATGATGCCGTGCAATCGGCAGCAGCGCGCGGGATGGATATCTTGATCATTGATACCGCCGGCAGGCTGCAGGCCCGCTCAAACCTGATGGAAGAACTGAAGAAAGTCCACCGGGTGATCGGGAAAGCACTGGAAGGTGCTCCGCATGCCACATGGATTGTGCTGGACGCTACCACCGGGCAAAACGCGCTTTTCCAGGCAAAAGCGTTTAAAGAAATCGTTAAAGTAACCGGGGTCATTCTGGCGAAGCTGGATTCGTCCGCAAAAGGCGGCATGGCCTTCGCAATTGCAAAAGAGCTGGATTTACCCATCATTTACGCCGGTTTGGGCGAGAAGCCGGAGGACCTGGAACAATTCAACCGGCAGAGTTTCGTTGACGGAATCATAGGAGATTAGGGAATTAATTGATGCAGGACCTTATCGAACAAATATCCTCGAATAAACAAAAAGTCGATGAATTGGTGCGAAATGTTGGCTTGGACAAATTGAAGGCAGCCCTTTCCGAAGTTCAGCATGAGTCACAAAAACCGGATCTATGGGACGACCGGGAACACGCACAGAAAATTCTGAAGCAGGTAAACGACCTTCAGGATGAAATCAGTGAGTGGGAAAGCCTGACCGCCCGGGTGAATGACGCACTGGAGCTGTCAAAATTAAACGATGAAACCCTCCGGCCTGAACTGGAAAAAGAAATCGAAAGTTTAGACAAAGAAATTGAACGAAAAGAACTTGCCACCTTGTTATCCGGTAAATATGATATGGGAAACGCAATTCTAGCCATTCATGCCGGCGCAGGCGGAACAGAAGCGCATGACTGGGCGGCAATGCTGCAAAGAATGTTTTTGCGTTGGGCGGAAGATCACAAATATGCCTGCGAAATTGTGGATTTCACGCCTGGTGAAGAAGCCGGTACCAAAACAATTACCATCACCGTCACCGGTAAATACGCGTATGGATACCTGAAATCCGAAAAAGGCACCCACCGGCTGGTCCGGCTTTCTCCGTTTGACTCCGCTCACCGGCGACACACGTCCTTTGCGATGGTGGAAGTTCTACCGGAAGCGGTCGACGATAATTCGATCGAGATTCCGCCGGAAGATATCCGCATCGATGTATTCAAATCCTCCGGCGCAGGCGGGCAGAACGTCCAAAAGAATTCCACGGCGGTCCGGCTGCTGCACATTCCCACCGGGATCATCGTCACCTGCCAAAACGAACGGTCACAGACTCAGAATCGTGAAAATGCGATGAAAGTACTGAAATCCCGCCTGCTGGACCTGAAACACCAGGAGCAGGAAAAAGAGATCGGTGAATTAAGAGGGGAATATGTCAAAGCGGAATGGGGCAGCCAGATCCGGTCTTATGTTCTGCATCCGTATCAAATGGTGAAAGACCACCGGACAGATTATGAGGTGGGAAACGCTCAGATGGTCTTAGACGGCGGTCTGGATGGCTTTATCGAGGCGTATCTGAAATACATCCGGAATCCAAAATAAAAAAAACGCTTCCGCAGAAGCAGGCATCTTTTTATTTTTTCACAAAACTTTTTACTTATGACAGGGAGGTATTCCAATGAAAAAAATGTTTTCTGATTTCTATGAATTTATTTCCAAAGGAAATGTGATCGGTCTTGCTGTCGGTATCATGATGGGAACAGCATTCAACAATATCATTACATCCGTGATTAATGATATTTTTATGCCGATAATCGGGCTGCTCACATCGAATATCTCCTTTGAGAATTGGTTCATTCCGCTGAATGGAGAGGCATATCCCTCGCTAGCAGCTGCCAAAGAAGCGGCAGCGCCAATCATCACAATCGGCAACTTTGTCTCAGCATTGGTAAACTTCCTGATCGTCGCGTTGATCCTGTTCTTTATTATGAGGGGAATGACAAAGCTGATCTCACTGCAATCCCAAAAAGAAGCAGAAGAGTCAAAAGCCGCAGAACCTGCAGAAGACATCAAACTATTGTCTGAAATTCGGGATTTGCTCAAAGCAGACAAGAATTAATCATCCATTCAGAATGGCACAAGCGGGCGATCTTTATCCTGCATGCACAGCCTGATATAAGAAAAGCCTATTGCCGTCTGTTTTTTGTACAGACCGGCAATAGGCTTTTCTTCTGTATGCAGAACCATATCAGGGCCAATTACATATAACCAGATCGATCGATCAATGATCCCCAAATTTAGGTTTTTGATATTTATGAATACTTACGATATACTTTAAGGTACAAAAGCAGTTGTCCCGAATCGCGTCTTCCAGATGCGTTACCTTTCCTCAATATTGAGAGCGTAACGTTAAAAGTGCTTTGAGGAAATTTCCCAAAGCGCTGTGATGTCATCAGATGACAGGGTTTTATAAATTAATAAAAAGTAAAAAGGAGAATGTAGCATGAAAAAATTGTCGTTGTTGTCCGTAGTACTTATGCTTGCCATCGCAATCCCTGTGTTTGCCCAAAGCGGTGAATTAAGTGTTCTCTGCACGCCGCAGGAATTGTGGTGCCAGGGCATGGAAGAAGCTTTTGAAGCGGAATATCCGGAAATTGACGTACAATGGATCAGGCTCTCGTCCGGAGAAGGCCTTGCCCGCGTTCAGGCGGAAGCCGGGAATCCTACCTTTGATATCTGGTGGGGCGGTCCGATGGACAGTTTCGTTGCCGCCAAAGAGCTTGACCTTCTGGAACAATATGAATCCCCGAATCTTGGCAATATTAACCCGGATTACTATGATCTTTTTGTTGACAAAGATCACTATTACACCGGCATCTATATGGGATCGCTCGCGTTCATGACCAACACGGACTGGCTGGCTGAAAATCCGGGTGTCGAGCCTCCCAAAACCTATGAAGACCTTCTGAAGCCTGAATTCAAAGGACAGATTGTCATTTCCCATCCGTCCACAGCAGGTACTGCGTACACTTTTCTCTCCACCGTGTTACAGGTGATGGGTGAAGAAAAGGGTTGGGAATACCTGAAAAAATTCAACGATCAGGTTGCGATGTACACAAAGTCGGGCTCCGGAGCGGGAAAATACGTGGCTTCCGGTGAATTTGGCGTGGTGATCATGTTCTCGCATGACGGGGTGAAAGAAATCGAAGATAACGGTGCTCCGATGGTTATCACGTTTCCTGAAGAAGGGACCGGATTCGAAGTCGGTTCTGAAGCGATCCTGAAAGGCGCCAAAAATCTTGAAAACGCAAAACTGTGGTATGACTGGGCATTGACACCGGCGGCACAGGCGCTTGGCCCTGTCTTCCAATCCTATCAGGCCCCCACCGTGACCGGTGTTGAACTTTCCCATCCCGAACTGCTTGATGTCAAGCTGATTGATTATGATTTTGCCTGGTCCGGAGAACATAAACAGGAATTCCAGGATAAATTTGCAAACGAAATCCAGAACGCAGAAATGGATGAAAGCGGTATTTTGAAGAAGTAACTTATTATCGTTGATGCTCGAATCAGCGAAAAATCAGAAGGGTGGTATGAACAAAACTGCCATCCTTCTATTTTTCTTCAGTAATAAGCGTTCGGAAGGGATTGATTCCCGTTCATCGTTGTTTGTGAATAAAAACGAGCCAAAAATCCGAATTGGCGGCATCGCCAATATTTCATCCGTTTTTCAAGTGGAATGCGAGAACAACAGCAATTTCAGCACAGGGAGAGCCAGCCTCAGGGACTCTGAATCAAACCAGCAGAATTGCTGACAGGTATCAGTTATGAATGCCGGAGACGCCGGAATCCATAAAAGCCGAAGCTGGAACGTAGATTACTGAATCCATTTAGAAACAAAACAAACCTTTTTCAGGAAACCATCATCAAAGGCGGAGCTGAGAATGACTTTAGCGAAAAAAAGCAACTCAAAACACTCCAAATCGGGAAATCTGATTCATCGGATACGTGAAATCAGTTTGATTGCCCGCGACCCGATTCTAATGATCGCGCTGATCTTTTCTTTTATCTTTTTGATTATTTTCATTTTTTATCCGATCATGCGAACCGTCATCCGTGGTTTTGTCGCAGATAACGGGCAGGCTGACCTGACACAATTTGCCAGATATTTTGACGGGACATTTTTAGAAGGATTTATCGCAAAACTGAAGTCAGCCGGATTAATTCTTCAGGAAACCGCAAAATATGGACGGACCTACCGGTCAGTTTTCAACGACACCATTAAAATGGGCCTGATGACAGCCACAGCCGGCACGGTTGTCGGGTTTATTTTTGCTTATGCAACGGTCCGCTGCAATGTTCCTGGGAAAAAACTGGTTCATCTCCTGGCGCTGATTCCTACTGTTTCCCCGCCTTTCGCGGTCGCAATTGCGATGATTCAGTTGTTCGGACGGAATGGATTAATCACAAAATCTTTGTTTGGGATCAAGTTTACGCCGGGTATGAATGATATCTACGGAATGGACGGCCTGGTCATCGTGCAAACGCTGACCTTCTTTTCGGTTGCTTACCTGATGCTGAAATCGATGATGGAACGATTGGACGCATCGATGGAAGAAGCCGCCGAAACGCTGGGAGCCAGCCGGTTTTATCTGTTCCGCACCGTCACGCTTCCGCTGCTGATTCCGGGAATTGCATCCAGTTTCCTGCTGCTCTTCGTAGAGTCCATGGCAGATCTGGGAAATCCGCAGTTTATTTCCGGGAATGTGACCGTTCTCTCCTCCCAGATTTATATGGCCGTCATCGGAGAATTTAATTATCAGAAAGCCTCGGCGCTGTCCTTCGTGCTGCTTTTGCCGACACTGATTGTATATATTGTTCAGCGGTACTACATTACAAGACGTTCCTACATTTCTGTCACAGGAAAACCCACCGTCGGAAAAGAATATGAGAAAAGCAAAGCGATCCGGGTTTTCTTCGCTGTCCTGGTTTACGCGATCTGCGCCCTGATTGTCATCGTTTATATTACGGTCATTGCAAGTTCTTTTGTCAAAAACTGGGGAATCAACTTCACACCCACGATTAGCAACTGGTCAAAAATGTTCGGGCGCGGGCTCGAGTCAATCCTTGACACAACTTTCCTGAGCCTGTTCGCAACGCCCTTCGCAGCCTTACTCGGAATGATCATCGCATTTCTGGTCGTTCGCAAGAATTTTTCCGGAAAACAAATCCTAGATTTCGGATCAAATCTCGGCGGTGCGGTTCCGGGAACAATTGTCGGCATGGGATTTATCCTGACCTTCAACTTCGAAAACCAATGGCTGGCTTTTTTGCTGCTGGTCATCGGAACCCTGTTTTTTGTGACCTGTGTTTCAAAATGTTGGAAGCAGCGGATGCAAATTTTGATCCCGGGCGTTATCGTTGGGTTGATCGCAAGCTGTCTGGATGACGGCGGTTTTCTATGGGGAACAAACGGATGGTTCGGTGCAAATTTCAGTAAAATCTCAGGCACTGCATTGGACACGGGGCAGATACCATCAGGTATCGGGCTGTCCGGCGTATATTATCTGACTGCGGCAGGATTCCTGCTGTTATCCGTTCTATTCCGGTTCCAACAGGACTACCGTAAGCTGGTGAAGCCAACTTTTTGGGTCGGGATTTACCTGATTCTGAATCAGGTCGTCCCAATGATCACAAAACCGATCCGTATCTATGGGAAACAACAAAAAATCCGCTGGTGGAAAGCATTTTGTACACAGGGAGCGGATTATATTGAAGTACCTTTTTCACTTCCGACTTTTTTTCTCGGCGTTTGTCTGTTTTTCATTTCTGCCCTGATCATTTATCAATACCGCGGGAAATTTGAAACGTTTATTAAAACCGTTTTCCTGATTCTTTCAATCACGATCCTTTTCACGGGCGAACAGATGAAAATGAATGGAACCGCATATATCATCCTGTTCGCGTTCCTTGTCCGTTCGCTTCCGGCTTCGGTCCGTTCTGGCGTTGCAGCGCTGCAGCAAATTGACGGATCCATTGAAGAAGCTTCCGCGATCATGGGCGGGGACAGTCAATACACTTTCAGAAAGGTAACCCTGCCGCTTATCCTGCCGGCCCTAATGTCCGGGCTGATTTTCAGCTTCACCCGCCACATGACCAGTCTTTCGGCGATCATTTTCCTTGTCAGCTCAAAATGGCAGATCGTCACAGCCTCCATCATGAGCGGCTGGGAGCAGGACGGAATCAGCTATGCGGCTACGTATTCATCCGTAATTATCTTTATCGTGCTCATTTTCATCGGGCTGATGGGGGTCGTCACCAGAAGAATATTGAAGATCGATTCGAATATCGATATTAATTCCGGCTTCTAAATCCAGAGGAGTAATTTATGTACCTAGTCATTGATAATGTCGAAAAAGTGTTTCCGCCCCGCGGAGGAGCAAAAGAAGTCAGAGCGCTTGACGGTATAAACATTGAGATCAGCAAAGGCGAACTGGTCACCATGCTGGGGCCATCCGGCTGTGGAAAAACTACCACGCTGCGCCTGGTCGCCGGATTCGAATTTCCGACAGCAGGCAATATTTATCTTGACGGGGAAAAGATCAATGATCTTCCGACGCATAAACGGAACATGTCGATGGTTTTCCAAAGTTATGCCATTTTCCCGCATCTGAACGTATATGAGAATATCGCCTACGGACTGAATGTTCAAAAGATGAACAAAGAAGAACAGAAAAAGCGGATCAATCAGGTACTGGAAATGGTCCACCTGGAAGGGTACGAAACACGTGCGCCCAATCAATTATCCGGCGGACAGCAGCAGCGGGTCGCGCTCGCCCGCGCGCTGGTGATGGAACCCAAAGTTCTGCTGATGGACGAACCGCTATCCAACTTGGATACGAAATTACGGGAAAAAATGCGTTTTGAAATTCGTCAGCTCCAGCGCGAACTTGGATTCACTTGTTTATATGTTACACATGACCAGCTTGAAGCGATGGTGCTTTCGGATAAAGTTGTTGTGATGAATACAGGAAAAATCGAACAATACGGGCCTCCGCGGGAGATCTATCGTTACCCAAAGACAAAGTTTGTAGCAGATTTCATCGGGAGAGCCAACTTTCTGGAAGGAACCATCGCAAAAAATAATAACGGTAATCTGGAGATTGAAGCCGCAGGAAAGGTCATTAAACTTTCCGATCCGCGTTACGGCGAATTTTCCACTGGGGATAAAGTTACCCTGATCATCCGGCCTGAAATGATTCATGTTCGAGCGGATGAAGGGAAATTCGACGCGAAAATAATTCAAGCCGCTTATCTTGGTGAATCAATCGAATATGTGATTGAAATTGACGGCAGGCATTTTACCGCGCATGAGACCGATCCCGCCAGATTGGATATGATCCCGGAACAATCGGCCGTAAAAGTTTCTTTTATCGAAAACTGCCTGCATGTTTTAAAAGCGTAGCATCTCCGGTCAGTCATTGTGAAAACAGGCCGGGATGGCAGCGACTCGAATTTCAAAAATGTCTGCGATTCCGTTATATAAAAAATAACGGGGCAACAAGTTTTTCGTTTTGTTTGAAGGAGATTCCAATATTTTGGAGTGCGCCGGATCGGCAGATCCGTTTCGAATTTTGTTGTTTGCGCTATAATAACAACATGAATCGTATAAAGAGGAATTTCACAAATCGAGTCGGTCGAGCGTTGATCACCGTAATCATCCTCTGTGGGTTCTCCGCCTGTGCGCACGTCCCGCAGACGACAAAGGCAAATTTGTATACCGAAGCAGCCGGTACGGTTGTCGCTCAACTGACGGAAACGGCCGCCGCGATACCGCCGACGGCAACCGAAGTGATTCCAACTGAAACCCTTACGCCTGTGCCAACACAGCTGCAGATCGTCCTGCCGACAGCAGCACAGGAAGCGCAGCCCGCTCCGACCGCGACAGCGTCTGTAGTTAATCCATATCAGGTCGAATTCGTCAGCGCCGAGCCGTCCCCCAATCAATTTACGCCCGGACAGGCATTCACTTTAACCTGGTGCCTGAAAAATATCGGCACAGCCACCTGGTCGGGCAAATATACTTTCGCTTTCAATAACAAAGGTGTGCAGCTTGCGAATCAGTCGTCTTACCCGATCAATACCGTTGTGGCGCCGGGAGAAACGCTGACCATCTCCATGCCGGCAACCGCACCGGCAGATTTCGGCACCTATCAGACGGAATGGGTTTTCTCAACGCCGGAAGGCGTGAAATTCTATTATGTCTATTACAATGTGATCGTCGGAGAAAAAACCTTTATCACCAGCGAGCCGACAACCACCGCTACGCCATCGGACCTTGCCTGGATGTGCACCAATCCGGACCGGAGCAATATCCAGGGAGCCGGCTGCGAAGAGTTTTGTGCTATTAATAAAATATCCTTAAACAACGACGGCAAAACCTGTTACGCCTTCGGCACAGAACGATAATCGTGATATCCTTATATTGGTTCGCGTCATTTGTTCCCTGCAGCCATTTTTGAGGAAATTATGAAAAAAACAATCCTTTCTGTCTTTCTAATCCTGTTGACCATTCTGCCGCTGGCTTCCTGTTCCAACACGCCGTATGATGTTATCATCCGAAACACGGACAATGCGGCAACAGAACAAATCAGCCAGCAAGAAACAGTTGCGGCAATGCCGCCCACGAACAGTCCCGAACCGACGCTGACAAGTGCCTTATCCGACATGACGGTTACGCCGATCATTTTGCCGACGACGCTGCGGTATGCGAGCACGGCAACGCCAACCGTATCCGGGTCCAGTTCGTCAACCAGTTCCACCACAACGGCCGACGCGGCAACACTGATCAGTTTCAGCCCGGCATCCAACACAACCGTTTTGCCGAATCAGGTTTTTTATCTGACCATTAATCTCAAAAATACGGGGACAACGACCTGGTCCACCAGCTACGATCTCGTCTTTTACAGTGGAACCCAGCTGGCATACAGTAAGAGCTACCCGCTCACGTCCGCGGTCGCGGTCAGCGGAACTTATACCGCATCGCTCTATATGATCGCTCCGTCCGCGACAGGGACCTATACTTCAAGTTGGTATCTTGCCGATGCGTACGGAAACCCCTTCTTTTATTTCAGTTATGTGCTGGTCGTCGGCGATTATACCTCGCTGACCTCGGTGGCGACCTATACGCCGACAATCACGACCACCCCGGCTGTGACTACCACGGCGCATTCATACTTTGATTATATGTGTTCCTCGGCTGAGCTGAGTCTGCAGCAGGGACAGGGA
>CALAEB010000312.1 GCA_937890875.1 uncultured Anaerolineaceae bacterium
CCGAAAAAAAATGAGGCTGGGCGTCGAAAGTCAATTTGTTGAAACAGAACAACAAATAACTCCTTTTGGAAATTTTACCCTTTTGACATCCGAAGCAAATTTCGTCTATCTGCCCTGGCAGATATTAATGCGCAGGCTCAGCTGAAAACCATTTTGGCCGCCGGTTCGACTGATTCCGCATTGCCGAATCCCCGGAACAGGTACACGCCCAGAACCGCGTTAAAACCGGTTGCCGCGAAGACGCTGAATCGTTCAAAGACGCCGAAATAAGCCTCCGGCGCGGCACCGGTGCCGATCGCTCCGATAAACATGGCGGCCAGGGCGGCCGTGGCCCAGATCGCCAGGGACCGGTACCGCTTGTCACGGTAACCGCCGATCATGATCAGCGCCAACGAGACGATCGAGAGCAGAACTACGGGCAGCGTAACGGCATACAGATGCATAATATCCTGAAAGGTGCCTGCGTACCCGCTTGCCGAAAGCGGAAACAGCGGATAACCGACCGCCGATACCCAATTCATTGCCGCGAAGCAACCAATCCCGCTGCGGATGGTCTTATTGAGTTTTCCTTGAATAAATACGCATGCCATCATGACGCTGACGATTCCGCCCAATTCGTACAGACAGCTCAGCTGATTCCAAAGCGCCTGCGAGGGTGCGTTGGCCGCGCTCAGATCGCTGACCGCCTGACGTTTCCAGTCATATCCCGGATAAGCTGAAGGCGCGAACACCACGGCGGCTGTGTAGGACAACAGGCTGGCGATTCCCAGTAGTCCGAGCCAATTGATTAATGTTTTTTTGTTCATGATTCTCCATTACATCCATTCTCCGTACCGGCGGATATACAGCCGTTTGACCAGCTGTCCGCACAGGAGGTAACCTGCCAGGATCAGAACCAGCCACGGAGCGAATTTTGCCGGCAGGCGCATCATATCGAAACCAACCGCAAAATCGGTAAAACCGATGATGAGCGCGACAGCCGCCACGATAAACGTGGACAGAATGAGCGCGATGGACGGCTTGCTTTGCAGGAACGGAATCTTCGACGTGCGGATCATATGGATGACCAGCACCTGGGATACGGTCCCGAATACAAACCATCCGCAGTGGAACAACGGCGACAACGCCTGCGTATTTGCGCCGATCGCCCGCCACATGACGGCGAAAAGCAAAATATCAAAGATGGAGCTGAGCGGCCCCATATACGCCATAAATGATTGGATGGACTGCGTTTCCCACTTGCGCGGTTTTCGAATGTACTCCGGATCCACACTGTCGAATGGGATCCCCATTTGAGAAAAATCGCAGAGCAGATTCTGGGTCAGTATCTGCACCGGGAGCATTGGCAAAAACGGCAGGAAGATACTGGCGGCAATGACCGAGATCATGTTGCCGAAATTGCCGCTGGCCGCCATTTTGATATATTTGACGATATTCCCGAAGGTATGCCGTCCTTCAATGACGCCCTCTTCCAGCACCATCAGGTCCTTTTCCAGCAGGATGATGTCGGCGCTCTCCTTGGCGATGTCCACGGCACTGTCCACTGAAATGCCGACGTCCGCCTGCCGCAGCGGCGGTGCGTCATTGATGCCGTCGCCCATATATCCGACCGTATGCCCCGCTTCCTGAAACGCTTTCACCACCCGTTCTTTTTGAGAGGGGGACAATTTCGCGAACAAATCGCAGGTGCTCACTGCGTCCAGCAATGCCGCGTCATTCATCTGCTCGACATCCCGTCCGGTCAGCAGATGGGAGGTATCCACGCCCACTTTGCCGCTGACTTTTACGGCAACACCTTCGCTGTCCCCGGTCAGGACAACAGTCCGCACGCCATGTTCGCGGAGCACGGCAATCGCGGCTTTGGCGCTCGCTTTCGGCGGATCAAGGAAACCGACGAAACCGATTAAAACCATATCCCATTCATCGGCCACGCCGAAGGTCCCGCTGCCCGGGACCTCGTTTTTCTGCGCAACGGCGAGCATCCGTAAGCCGTCGGCATTATATTTTTCGCAGGTTGCCAGCGCGACGCGGCGGGGCTCTTCATC
>CALAEB010000313.1 GCA_937890875.1 uncultured Anaerolineaceae bacterium
TGGGAGCGACTTTCAGATAAACGCCTTCCTGATCCAATATCAGGACTACGTCACGCATTGCGGCGAACAGACCCCGCAGCTCCGCTTCCGAAGCGGCAAGTGCCTCGACCGCCTGCCTTTTCTCCGTTTTCAGGCGATATTGATTCAGCGTGTTTTTTATGGTCTGCCCAAGCCGTTCCATACGGTCTTTCAGCACATAATCCGCTGCGCCTTGCTGAATGATCGCGACTGCGGTTTCTTCGTCGGTTCCCTCCGAAACAAGAATAAACGGTGTGTCCAATCCCCGTTGCTGCATGAGCATCAATGCGTCCATCCCGCTGAACTGTGGAAGCGCCCAATCCGAAAGAATTAAGTCCCAGGGGGATTTCAGGGCTTTCAGGTAGTCCGTTTCGTTCTCGACTCTTTCCCATTCGATCTGAAACCCTTCGCGCAGCAGCTGCTGAACAATTAATTCCGCATCAGCGGCGATATCTTCGACAATCAAAACCTGCAGTGGCTTTTTTGTTTCTTCAGAAAATTGATTCGGGGTAAATTGTTTTTTTGGCATGTGGCTGTTTTATGATATCGTTTGAATTGGCAGGGACCCCTGCATGTACCCACTGATGATGAATATATAAAAAACCATTTTTCTGCATCCCGGATCAGCTGGTCCGGCAAACCGGCTTATTTTTTGCCGGATAAGTCAGATTGATCGGAATTCCGTTAGTCGGTAACAGGTTTATCGCAGCATACCAAAATTCCTTTTATGTTTGTATTCAGGAAAATCCCGTGCGGAGACTTTATCATTTGTCGGACATTCCTGTGCAGGTCTTATTTTTGGCAATCCATACCCCTTAAAATCCGGAAAAGCCGACGGATTTTTGGTCAGGGGTATTGCGGTAAAACAGGTCGAACGTTTGATCACTAAGAAGTGAGTAGCAGACATTCAAGCCTTCTGCTATACAGGGAGAGTAAGAATCAATTTAATAAAGCGGTATCAATTATAGACCAAAATCGGCAAAAATACGAAGCCGGCAGCAATTTGAAAAGGGTTCCTTCGCTCCGGATAAAAGGCAAGCCTGCGGTCGTCTTGTTTTCAAAACAAGACGACCGCAGGCTTGCCCATATCTGTCTTCAGTTATCAGTTTCGCTCTTCTCTTGAACTGCGCTGAGAAGGTATCCGTATCCTTCCTCAATCATTTCTGCTTCCGGGATAAAACGGATCGAGGCGCTGTTGATGCAGTATCTTTTTCCGCCGAGCTCGGCCGGCCCGTCTTCAAACAGATGCCCTAAGTGGGAATCACCGCTGCGGCTTCTGACTTCCGTCCTGACCATGTTATAACGCTTGTCTTCATGGAATGTCACAACTTCCGGGATGATCGGCTGGCTGAAACTGGGCCAGCCGCAGCCGGAGTCATACTTATCCCTTGAAGAGAAAAGCGGTTCTCCCGTCACAACGTCAACATAAAGCCCGGGCTCAAACAGATCCCAGTATTCGTTGGAAAACGATCCTTCGGTGGCGCTGTTCTGCGTCACTTCATATTGTTCGTCTGTCAGCATTTTTTTCAGCTCGGCGTCGGAAGGTTTGGGATATCTTGCCGGGTCGATGCGTATCTGATCTGCCAGCCCAAGGTCAATGTGGCAATAACCGCCGGGGTTCTTTTGCAGATAATCCTGATGATATTCCTCCGCCGGATCAAAACGTTTAAGCGGCAGGACTTCCACCGCGATCGTCCGTTCATATTTCTTTTGTTCTTCCTGCATACGGGCTTCAATGACTGGTTTGTCCTGCGGATCCGTGTAGTAAATTCCGGTCCGATATTGTACCCCGACATCGTTCCCCTGCCGGTTGACACTGGTGGGGTTGATCACTGTAAAGTAGTAATCCATCAGCAAGTTCAAATCGGTGATTCGGGCGTCATAAGTTACTTTCACCGTCTCCGCGTGTCCTGAATCACGGTAAATCAGATCTTCGTAACTGGGGTTGTCCCAGTTGCCGTTTGCGTAACCGGAAACCACATCCAACACGCCGGGAAGCTTTTGCATAAAGGCCTCCACGCCCCAGAAACAGCCGCCGGCGAAATAGATCTCTTTGGGAAGTGCCGCGCCCGTTTGCTGTGTGGCGGTCGGCTCGGTTTTTGTTTCATCCGCTGCGGGCTGGGTCGCGCCCGTCTGCTGTTCCATCAGGCGCCTGGCCTGATCGTTTGAAACCGGTCCGGGATACGATGCGAATAAATTCCCATTCGAATTGATGAAAATCGATGTGGGGTAGGAACGGATGCCGAGCTTCCGGACCAGTGTTCCGCCTTCGTCCAGTAAGACCGGCAGATGCGCTGCGTCAAGTCCTTTGTACCATTCCTTAAAATCTTCCGCACTCATTTCTCCGCTGAAATTGGGGGATACAACACTTAAAACTGTGAAATCCTGCGCGTCGGCAGCCAGCTGATCTGTCTCATTCAAAGTTTCCAGACAGGTTGGGCACCATGAGGCCCAGAATTTCACGTAGACCGGTTTCCCCGCCGCCTGACCAAGATCGACCGGTTTGCCGTCGATGTCGGTCACGGCGCTTTCGAATACTTTAATGAAACTGGTTTCATTCATTGTGTCCGAACCTTTCTCTTCACCCTGCGTTATTTGCTTCCAGAGTATCAACACGGCGGCCGCCAGGCCGATGACAGCGATGATTCCAATGATATTTCGTTTTTTCATTCCTGGTACTCCCGAAAATAAAAAATGGAGCGCTTACTGATCCATGTGTAAACACCGATGGCCATAAAAGAATAAATGCGCTCATGAAACTGCTCCTGTCCGCCATTCCTGTTGACGCGGAAAGAAATTTTCCTCTCCGCTGTCGCGTTTCGCTCCGCGGAACAAAGCGCTTATGGAGAATTTCTCCGTTTCCCGTGCCGCAACCTGCGGAAGCGGAATGGACGGTTCCTGATTAAGCATAACCGAAGAGCGGCAAATGAAAAGGTATTCATGTGTTAAAAGTCAAATTTGCCGAAGCGGAAACAGCGGATCTGTTTTTTCGTACAGTCAAGTCTTTTGACATCCGGATCAAATTTGGAATTCCTGATGCCCAACAAGGAAAGAACGAAATAAAAAAACGGCTTCGCGTTGAAGCCGTTTTTATTGTGACATAAAGAATTTTTATCTGTTTACCACATTAATCGGGTCGCCCTGGATAAAACGCGAAAGGTTTTCCACCGCCGTGTTCATCAAACGCTGGCGGCTCTCTTTGGGCGCCCAAGAGATATGGGGTGTGATGATACAGTTTTTTGCTTCGAGGAGCGGATTATCATCCTGGATCGGTTCGGCGCTCATGACATCCAATCCGGCGGCATACACCTTTCCGCTGTTCAGTGCGTCTGCCAGGTCCTGGTCGACAAGCAGCGGGCCCCGGCTGTTATTTATGAGAATGACACCGTCTTTCATCTTTGCGATACTGTCTTTGTTGATGATTCCTGTTGTTTCCGGGAACAATGGGCAGTGCAATGAGATGACGTCGGAATTTGAAAGGACTTCGTCGAATGAAACATATGTGCCGATCGCCTGGCCGGATTCGGTGACGGATTTATCATATGCGATCACTTTCATCCCGAGCGCTTTGGCGATTTTCCCGGTTGCCTGCCCGATCCTGCCGAATCCGATGATCCCCATGGTTTTCCCGTCCAGTTCAATCAGCGGATAATCCCAGAAGCAGTAATCCGTGGAATTTTTCCACCGGCCTTCGTGGACGGCCCGGTCATGATGCCCGATATGATGGCAGATTTCCAGCAGAAGCGCAATTGCGAACTGCCCGACGGCTGCGGTACCGTAATCCGGAATGTTGGAAACGGGGATGCCCTTTTCCTTTGCTGCGGCGATATCGACAACGTTGTATCCGGTCGCCAGGATACCGATGAATTTGAGATTCGGGCAGGCTTCAATGACTTCCCGGGAGATCGGTGTCTTATTGGTGTATATGGCTTCCGCACTGCCGATCCGGTCGATAATGATTTTCGGGTCGTACGGCAAAGTGCGGTCGTAAACCGTCAGGTCTCCCAATGCCTCAAGCCCCTCCCAGCTCAAATCGCCGGGGTTCTCGGTATAACCGTCTAATACTACGATTTTCATATAAATTTCTCCCTGTCGCTGGTTTTAATCAGGTATCCAAAATATGGAACTTCTCTCGGGTCCCTGGTTTTGCGCTTAACCGAGAGGGCCGGCCAAATTCCGAATGCCCGGGTTGGAATGGTATGAATCTAGTGGCTTTCCGACTGCCGGCATCGACCCGGATTTCGGATCGTATGCTGGCGCTGGAAAGTGCTTATGAGAAAAGCGTGCAGTGCAAATTCGCTTTTTGATCCGAAATGGATTCCTCAAATTCGAATCAGCCCGCTGACTTTAATGTTCAGGCACGGCAGTTGGGAAGCGGATTTGCAGCCCCGGTTTTGAATTATACCGGTTCGGGCGCAATCATTTGAAATAGGCGATGAAAAACAAGACATACAACGCATCGATTCCGGCATGTCATCCCCGGGCTTTGAACCGGGCGGTGTGTGCCCTGTGGAACCGGTTCTCAGCACGTTGTGGGAAGACAGTGAATTCGGGATTCGGGAATCTTCTTCAGATGAAAAAGGAACCTGTTGTTTTCCTGTGTTTTCACAAAGGGAAAATACAAGCGAACAACAGGATATCTTTTCATCTTTCGAAATGCATAAAAAATGGCGTTGACATTTTTAACCTTTTAAGTATATAATAATTTTTATTACGTAATAAAAATTATTATATGGAGCTGGTTATGAACATGGGCGAAACGGTTTATATTCAGAGTGAAAAGGATTTGAGGATATTTATGCATCCCCTGCGGCAGAAAATTCTGCGGATTTTGTCTCAGGAGGGGAAGCCGGTGACGGCCAAACGCCTTGCCGACCTGCTTTCAATGACCCATTCGAGCGCCAAATATCATTTGCAGCAGCTGGAATCCATCGGACTGGTCGGACTTCATCATACCGAGATGATTCATGGGATCCGGGCTTCGTTTTACGAAATGCTTCCGAAAACTGTCAGTTTGAGCAAATGTGAAGACCGCCTGGATAACGAGAAAAAAGTGCTGCTGCAAAATATCATCGCGTCTATCTTTGACAGTTATCTTGATAAACTGGACGCGATCGGCGGAGATGTCCGGAATCAGGATCATTTCGAAGCGGATTTTGTCTCCGGCTTCGTTCACGTGACACAGGATCAGGCGGATCAGATTTACCGCATGATCGCGGATTTTGTAAAAAGGAATGAAACTGCCGGTGTGGGCACTGTTCCATATGAATATGTGCTGATCGCTTACAAGGTTGAACCGAAATGAAGCGCTGGGGCTATGTTCTGGTCTTCTTCTTGACGGCTTTTTCGCTTGGGCTGCTTTTACCGATCATGAGCCTGATTTTTACCGGCAAGGGCGGAACAGTCAAAGAACTCTCGATCGGGCTGTCGATTCTTTCGGCGACGGTCATCCTGCTTGAACTGCCGAGCGGTTTATTCGCTGATCTGTTCGGGCGCCGGGATACGTTTTGTTGGTCAGTGATTTTTCAAATAACCAGCCTTTTCTTGTGTTTATCCGCTTCGTTCCCGGTTCTCTATGCCGGAATGGCTTTGATGGGCGTCGGGAAGGCGCTGGGGAGCGGAAGCCTGGAGGCGCTTTTTACCGACCGTTATATTGAAGCCTATGGCAAAGAGAGACTCCATCAGGCTGTTACGGCCCGGACAATCAGCGAGAGCACGGGCATTGCCATGGGAAGCCTGTTGGGCGCTTTTCTGATGCGGCAAAGCCAGCGGCTCTTCGGCGTCAGCGAAATCGGGCGGATCAGCATTTTGACCGCAATCGGATCCTGCGTCGCCGGGTTGATTTTATGCCTGCTGCTGATTCCGCGCGACAACGGTTCATTTGCGCCTTCCGGATCTGACGCAAGCGGGCGGGATGTTTTATTTGCGGGAATGGATAAACAGTTTTCGGCCTGTATTCATGAAATCCGCCGGAATAGAAATCTGGTTTTTTTGTTGATTCTGATCCTGTTTACCGGGATGTTTTTGTCGAATACCGAACGGTTTTGGCAGGTGACGCTTGAGGCGCGGCTGCCGGATAAGCAGCTGTTGTGGCTTACTGAGTTTTTTCGGTTTTATTATGACATCCGCCGGAAGTTTTTCCGGCTCAAAAGCGATCGGACGCGGCTTGTCCGGCAAATCTCTCTATTTCTTTTCACGGATCGCGTTATTCGTCGGATTGAACGCGATGGCATTGCTGCAGGCGGTAACCGGATATGCTGCCGCTTATATTTTTGTCTACCTGTTTGTCGGATTGGGCGGGCTGGCGGAAAGTGTGCTGGTAAATTCGAATACGCCCTCGAATGTCCGTGCTTCCATGCTGAGTGTTTACAGCCTGACCATTCAGGCCGGAAGCCTGCTGGCGAGCGCTTTTGCGGTGCCGGTTGTGAACCGGTTCGGCATTTCGGGCTGCTGGATGGTCACGGCGGCTCTGCTGCTTTTCAGCACATTGCTTTTTGTGCCTCCAATAAAAAGTCTGCCCGCAATTCGAAATTTAGGTAAGCCTTTCGAATAAGGAGAGAAAATTTGTTGTTCTTTTATTTTTGCGCGGAGCGCAAAAATAAAAGAACAACAAATAATTCTTCTCAGATTTCGAATCGCTGAAATTCCGCCGAATCAGTTCACCCGTGAATCGGACGTCCAGTGACGACGTTTTCCACCGGAACGGCAGGTGTAATCACTTTCGCACGACTTTTGAAAAACCGGTTGACATGGAAAATGGATGGCGTATAATTCTGTGCATTATGGTAAACAAAATTCATCGTTCTATGATGTGTATGGATAACAAGCGAGGGAACCCGTTCTGATCGCTCTTTTTTGATTAATGGAAATGGAACGGAGGCTCTCGCAAAAGCGGGCCTCCGTTTTTTTTTGAAAGAAACAGGCCGTATCCGCTTAACATTTTGCTTCGGCGAAATGTTAAAGACTTGTCAAAGGAGAAACAAATGAACAGCAGTAGAAACAGTATCGGTAAAAAACTGAGCATTTCCATGATGATGCCTATGGGCATGTGTATGTGTACATCCATGTGTTGCGCGCTTGCGCTGCGGGGATCAATGTTGGCTGGTGAAAATGGCTGAAGTATACCGGCTGATCGTCATCAAAAATTAGCGGAATCCTCGTGAAGCTGAAGCGGATTCCGTTTTTTCTTTAAAAAAGACAACAACAAAATCAAATTTGTCTGAAAAGACAAATCAAAAAAAGGAAATTGAGAAATGAAAAAGTTTTTATCCATATTACTTAGTACGATTATATTGGTCAGCTCCTGGACATTTGTTTCCGCTCAGGATGCAGCGGGCGCTAAAGTGCTCAATTGGGTCGCGCCCGGTGAAGTCACCACGTTTGATTCCGGGAAAACCTATGATGTGATCAGCTCGGAAGAGATCGGTTTCATCGTCGAGCCGCTGTATCGTCTCAATTCGAACAACGAAGCGCTGCCGGCGCTGGCCGTGGCGGCGCCTGAAATCAGCGAGGATGGGCTGACGGTTACGTTTTCCATCCGTGATAATGCGGCTTTTTCTGACGGTACGCCCATCGTGGCGGCGGACGTCGTCTATGCCGCCCAGCGGGTGGTCAACCCGGCCACTGGTTCCCAGAGCGCGAAGAATCTTTCCTATATCAAAAACGCCTCTGAAATTGTCGACGGTACCCTCCCGGTGGAGGACTTAGGCATCAAAGCGCTGTCCGATACCGAAATTGAAATCACGCTGGTCGCTCCCAATCCGTTCATCGATAAGGAATTGACAACTGTGCTTTTGGCTCCGGTCAACAAAGAATTTGCCGAAGCGCAGGGCGAGAACTACGCGCTGACCTCCGATAATCTGCTCTCCAGCGGTCCATACGTGCTTGAAGGCTGGAACGGAACGGATATTTCCTGGCAGTTCGTGAAAAATCCTTATTTCTGGGACGCGGAGAATATCTATTTTGACCAGATTAACATCCAGGTGATCAAAGACGTTGCTACCGGCGTCAACCTGTATGAAGCCGGCCAATTGGATGCAGCCCGCATCACTGGCGATTACATCACCCTTTATGAAGGCGATCCGGATGTCGTGACTGTCCAGACACTGCGGGCCACCAACGTTGAACTGGGGATCAGCTCGAATGAACTGCTGCAAAATCTGAATCTGCGCAAGGCGCTTTCTCTGTCGATTGACCGTGAGGAACTGGCTCGCGACATCCTCAACGGCGACGGCATCCCGGCGGTCGGCGTGATCCCGAACGGCATCGCTGTCAGCCCGGTCGATGGGAAAAGTATTGCGGAAGATTTCGGCGTGCTGGTTTATACCGACATTGCCGAAGCACAGACCCTGTTTGCCGCCGCGTTGGAAGAATTAGGCGTCGACAGCATCGAGCTGCGTCTGGTGACCTCAGACAATGACGAAAGTATCAAAATCGGCCAGTACCTGCAGAGCGTATGGGAAACAAACCTGGAAGGGCTGAAAATCGATCTCGCGAATGTTCCCTCATCCGTCCGTTTTGAAGAGATGATGAGCTACAAATTTGATCTGGCGCTGGGCGGTTGGACCGGTGATTACAATCCGACTTCCTATGTCAAACAGCACGAGACCAGCTATGAGCATAACCACAGCCAGTGGGTTTCCGATGAGCTGACCACGTTGGTCAATGCGCTGGAAAAGGATGACGGCAACGATTTCGAATTGCGCTGGCAGCACCTGCGTGAGGCCAATCAGTATCTGATCGATAACGCCGTCCTGATTCCGCTTGTCCAGGCTGCAAAAACTTATCTGGTCAACCCGAAATTAAAGGGGTACGAAACGCACGTGCTGGGTACGGAAATTGATATCACCCACTACGCCTATTTCGAGGAATAAAGGAAAATTCAGCGCTCCGTTTAGGTGATTTATTTGAGCAGGATCTGTCCCGTGAAAATTTCCGCGGGGCAGGTCTTGTCTTCCCGGACTTCCCGGACGGCAATTTGAATTTTAATTCGAGTGCCAAAAGTCAGATTATCGAAGAAGGAAGCGATTGTTCTGTTTTTTATCGGGCTTCAGCCGATAAAAAACAGAACAATCAATAACGCTTTTGGAAAAATTTTGTCCTTTTGGTACCCGAATCAATTTTGAGCCGGACGGCTGTTGATTCCGATGAGCCAACGGC
>CALAEB010000314.1 GCA_937890875.1 uncultured Anaerolineaceae bacterium
GGGGTTCAATGATGTCATCGATATAACCAAGCTCGGCTGACAAATAAGGATTCAGGAATTTAGCCCGATATTCTTCCACCAGACGGTCATGTTCGGCTTTCGGATCGCCGGCCTGCTCAATTTGTTTGCGGTAAAGAATCTTCGTCGCGCCTTCAGGTCCCATCACGGCGACTTCGGCACTGGGCCAGGCGAAAGTGATATCCGTGCCCATCATCTTGCTGCCGAGCACAATATAGGAACCGCCGTAAGCTTTCCGGACGATGACCGTAATTTTCGGAACAGTGGATTCGGCGTACGCATAGAGCACTTTCGCGCCATGCCGTATGACACCGTGATGTTCCTGCTCCACTCCCGGAAGAAAACCGGGACAATCCACCAACGTGACAATCGGGATATTATAACAGTCACAAGTCCGGACAAAGCGGGAGATTTTATCGGAAGAATCGATGTCCATTACGCCGGCCATCCGGGAAGGCTCCTGAGCGACAATGCCAACGCCTTTGCCATTAAAACGCGCCAACCCAATAATGCAGTTTGGCGCGAACTCAGCCTGAAATTCCAGGAAACTATTCTCATCAACGATTTTCCCGATCACGGTATGCATCGAATACGGTTCGGACGGATCTGACGGAACAATCGTATTCAGATCCTCATCCATGCGGTTCGGGTCGTCTTCCGTGGGCAGGACAACCGCCTTTTCCAGCGCGTGATTCGGAAAATACGAAAAAACCTGCCGGCAGAGCGAGAGCACTTCATCATCCGTATCGCCCGCCAGATGGGCCAGCCCGCTGGCGGTAAGATGCGTTTCACTCCCACCCAGCGTTTCCGCGTCCACCACTTCGCCGGTGACCGACTGGACGACATCCGGACCGGTCAGAAACATGAATGATTTTTTCCGGGTCATGATGATAAAATCGGTCGCCGCGGGAGAATAAGAAGCGCCGCCGGCGCAGGGCCCCATAATCAGACTGATCTGCGGTACAAGCCCGGATAAACGGGTTGTACGAAGAAAAATCCCGGCATACCCGGCCAGACTGACAATCCCTTCCTGGATTCTGGCGCCGCCGGAATCAATGAGATGAATCATCGGCGCTTTATTTTCCAAAGCCAGATCCATGATCCGGCAGATTTTCCGGCTCTGCGCTTCGCTCATCGTCCCGCCATGGACAGTAAAATCCTGCGCATAAACATAAACCAGCCGGTGATCGATCGTCCCAAAACCGGTAATGACCCCATCCCCATAAATCTTTTCTTTCATCTCAAAACGGGAAAGCGCAAAAGGTTCCACTTCCTGAAAAGAACTGGCGTCCAGCAGATGCTCAATCCGTTCTCTTGCAGTCAATTTCCCTTTGGAATGATGTTTCGCGATTCGTTCCGAGCCGCCGCCTTGTAAAACTTCCGCTTTGCGTTTTCTCAGTTCGGCAATCCGGGGGTCAAGAGGCATTTTTTCCATTCTTACAATTCTACCTTAATTCCCCACTTGCGGTGAAAAAAATAACAGGAATCAGCCAACTCGAAATTTGGACAGTCTTTTCAAATAAGCAGGAAAACTTGTTGTTCTTTTGTTTTTGCGCGAAGCGCAAAAACAAAAGAACAACAGAAAATCCGCTTTATCGTTCGAAATGATAAACAGAAATTCGGAGGTTGAAAAATCTTTTTGAAAAAACGGGAAATTGAGAGCACCTCAAAACTTTTGAGACAGCCGCTTCAATTTGTAATTGATCCCCGTTTGATTATTCGCTGGTTGTCACCTTTGAACCATAACGCGGCAGCCCCGCGCGCGGATTTTTTCCGCAGGCATATGCGATCATCAGCAATTGGAACGTAGTCATCATGCCAAGCACTGCGACAATATCATCGCCTTCCTGGCAGGGGATGGTCAGCGCATTCGCAAGCGGCTCCAGACCGGAAGCATCGAGCACGATCAGCGCACAACCGGATTTTTGCTGCACATCATTGAATGAGCTGCAGAGTTTCCCCAGTTCGCCTTTTTGGCGGAAAACGACCAGTGCCGTATCTTTGGACAGGACTTCCATCGGCCCATGCCGCAGTGTGCCGGTCTCGTTAAACAAAACGGCACGGTATCCCAGTTCTTCACAGCCCAAAGCAAACAACGCTCCCAGTGGAGCAAACAGGCTGCGGCCGGTCACCACGATGTTTTGTTTGGCAAAGAGAACCCAGACGGCTTTTTCCATTGCGCTGTAATCGATGCGTTCCCAACGCAAGGCTTGCAGGATCGAATCCTGCGGAATCTGCCCGAGCGCAGCAGCAACGAACGCAAACGCGGCGAGTGAAAGCGTAACGCTGCGGGTTCCGGCATAAGCCTTTTCCGGCCCGCCGCTGCAGACAATGGCTCTGGTTTTGGTCGCGATTGGGCTCTCTTGCGAAAGTGTCACGGAAAAGACAGACGACTCAGAAGATAGCAGCGGGATACATTTTACTGTTTCTACCGATTCGCCGCTTTGAGATGTCAGAATCAAAACTTTACCGGCAGTCGGCACGCTATCATACAGAAATTCAGACGCAGTCATCGCCATCGCATCGATACCGAATCGACGCAGCTGGAAAGCAAACACCTCATTGACCAAGTGGGAAGCGCCCATTCCCAACAATAAA
>CALAEB010000315.1 GCA_937890875.1 uncultured Anaerolineaceae bacterium
GTTCTGAGGGCGTCTTTCAGCAGCAGCGTGCTTGTCCAAAGCGGCTGCCGGTTGGAAGACAGGTTAAAACCGGTGACTCCGGTTTGTTCCCAGATCCGCAGCGGGTTTACGCCGCAGTAAATATGGCTGGTCCCCAGGAAAAGCACATCAATCGTGTTTTCCTTTTCCATGCGCAGGTCCTTGGCTGCGTTCACTTCTGTTTTCGTGAACAGCAGGTCATTGACACATTGGAAAGTAAACAGGAAAACAAGCAAAAACAGGATGGAAGTGCCGATTTTTCGAAGCATGGATGACAAACCTTTCAAATGATTGTACCTGTTCCCCGCGGATCCTGCCTCCGTACCCTGCGGGGACGCGATTCGAATTTTGAAGAAAAAGGAATATCCTTAATTCATTTCGCTGATCCGGCAGTTAAAACTGAGTATAAATAAATTGGGCTGTATCCACATTCGGCCCGTACATGCCGAACAGCAGCACCGCGTAAATACCCGCCAGCAGGATAGCCCAGCGAGCAGCGGCCGGAAGCCGGTCCACTTTTGCGCGCAGACCGCCGCCGCGTTGAAGCCAGCTCACAATCAGCAGCACACTCAGCCCGGCCAGCGCAATCTGAAAATTGATCCGGTCCAGCCCATACCGGAAAAGCCCGCCGTCCCTGAAAATCTGCGGGTTGAACACAGCCAGTCCGCGGATGAAACCAAACGCGTCGTGCACTGTGTTGGCCCGGAAAAATATCCAGGCAAAATCGGTCAGCGCGAAGACAAGCCCGCAGCGCAGCGCTTTCCAACCGAATCCCGCAGCGTTGAACCGCAATTTTTTTCCCAACCGCTTCCCGAGCGGACGCAGCCCGACTTCAATCAGCTGATAGAAAGCGTGCAGAAACCCCCAGATCAAAAACGTCCAATCGGCGCCATGCCAGAGGCCGGAAACCAGGAAAACGACCAGAATATTCCGGTACTGCCGCAGCCGCCCCTGCCGGTTGCCGCCCAGCGGAAAATACAGGTATTCCCGGAACCAGCCCGTCAGCGAAATGTGCCAGCGCTGCCAGAACTCATGAATGGATTTGGCAAAATAGGGACGGCGAAAATTGGCCGGGATCGAAAAACCCAGCACCTGCGCCGCGCCAATGGCAATATTGGAATAACCGCCGAAATCGCAATAGAGCTGAAGCGCAAAAAAGACCATTGCCAGCAGATTCACCAGTCCGCCCTGCCGGTAAACTTCCGACTGATCGAAGACTCCGTTAACAAACAGCGCCAGCCGGTCGCCGATCACCATCTTTTGATAATATCCCCATAACATCAGCCA
>CALAEB010000316.1 GCA_937890875.1 uncultured Anaerolineaceae bacterium
CGGGGATTAATAGCCCCAGAATACGGTTCATTTCTCGATGAGTCCGCTCTGAACATCGGACAAAAGAACAGCGCCTTCTTTCGTAATCACGAATCCGTCCTCTACCCGCAGCCCGATACTTTTCTCATCATCTCCCAGATAAAGACAGGTGCAGAATGTCATATTCTCCTGCAAATTATAATCAGAAACGGACTCAATCCACGGAGATTCGCCTTCCATCAATCCCGTTCCGTGAACCGGGCCATAAAGGATGTATTGGTCAAACCCAAGTTCTTTCAGAACTTCATAATGTTTATCGCTGATCTTTTTCGCGGGGACACCCGGTTTGGCAATTTTCAGGATTTCTTTTTGCACAAGATATCCCGCTTCAATAAATTTCTTCATTCCATCATCCGCTTTCCCCATATAAATGGGTCTTCCGATGGTTGAAGCATACCCCTCGTAACGGGCAGCCACCTGAACCTGTACCAAATCCCCCGCCTGAATAACTTTGTTCCGGCAGCGTGAAATCGCCTGATTGGATCCTTTCCCGGTCAGAATCCAAAACGGATAGGATTCTCCTTCGCCGCCCTCTGCAAAGATCTTTGCCAGTGCAATCCCTTTAACCTGGTTTTCTGTCATTCCTACCGCGATTTTTTCGATGACGGCTTTCATTGCTTCGCTTGCAATTCTGTACGCTTCCTTCATACAGGCCAATTCATCTTCACTCTTGATCATTCGCAGGCTTGAAACGATCTCGTCCGCATTTACGATCGCTCCGGCGCCGAATTCTCCGCAGGCCTTTTCAAACTCCCGGAAGATCTGATACGTTATCAAACCATATCCCGCAACGCCAGCCCGCGAGACCGACTGCAAACCGAAATCATCGTTCAAAATAGAACGGAATGAATCCAGTTTTATCCCGGGATATTCCGGGTTGGACGATTCCCGAAAGGCCAGCAGCTTTCGGATTTTTTTGATTTTTGATGTGCCGGAGGCATATGTTCCACTCTCTGGCCCGATAATCAGAACCGGTTCTCCTTCCTGTGCGATCAGCACACCGGCGAATTCAAACGACGGCCAATAGTTTGAATAATAACGGACAAACTGTGGTTCAGCCTCGTTGGCGAAACATAAGAGAAGATCCAAATTCGCTTCTTTCATTTTCTGTTGCGTCTGCAGCACTCTTCTTTTGAATTCTTCATTGCTGATAACGGGTTTCATTCATTTATCCTTTTATGTCTTGTAGTATGTTTTAATTTGTCGATTGATTTGACGAAATATTTTTTTTCTTTTTTAAAGCCCGCCGATAAGCGATCGCATCTTCCAGTTTTCCCTGGTAAAGATCAAAGAGGACCGCAACGATAACGACCACGCCGGTAAAGACTTTCTGCCAGAATTGGGAAACGCCAACCATCACCATACCGTCCTGGAGGACCGTGATGACAAACAGGCCGGTGATTGTTCCGCCGATGGAACCAATTCCGCCGGACATGGAGGTCCCGCCCAACACGGTCGCAGCAATCGCAGTCATCTCCCATGCTTCACCTGTTGCCGGATGGGAAGCAACCAATTGTGATGCGGCAATCAGCCCTGACATACAGGCGCAAATCCCGGAAAACACATAGGTAAAAATCAATGTTCTGCTTACATTCACACCCGAAATTCTGGCTGCCTCCGAATTCCCTCCGACGGCATAAATGTGATGTCCTAAAATAGTTTTGTTCAGCACATAGGCGGCAATAAGCACAAAGAGAATCATTAACCAAATCTGCATGGGTATGCCGCCGAAAGATTTCAAACCGATCGTGTCAAAGCCCTGGTTCCCGAACTCCGGCTTTCCATCCAGATTCGGGAAGGTATGTCCCCGCGAACTGAGCAGGGCAAGTCCGCGCGCAATGTACATCGTGCCTAAAGTCGCAATAAACGGCGGCATTTTAAAATGGCTGATAAGCGTTCCGTTCAGCAGACCGATCAACCCTCCGACAAGCAAACAAATCAGGACGACGAGCGGGATGGACGGATAAATTGTCATTTTCATCGATTCAACCCGGATCCCTTTATTGATCAGGTACCCCGCAATCATTCCGCAGAGGCCAGCCACGGATCCGACAGAAAGATCGATTCCGCCGGTAATAATAACCATCGTCATGCCTAGCGCGATGAAGGAATAAAGAGCTACGTGTTTTGCTACCAACACCGCATTTCTTGTCGTGAAGAACGTATCCGTGATCGAACTGAAAAAAATGATCAGGATAACCAAAACAAGTCCTGTCCGCATATCGATTACATAATCGATCAGTGATCGGTTTTTTCCTTGGCTATGCTGCATTTTCTACCCCCAGGTATTTTGATGATGCTCTCATCAGGTTCTCTTCCGTCATTTCAGAACCGGTGAATTCACCCGCCACAAAACCGTTTGACAGGACAAAAATCCGATCCGAAATCGAAAGAATCTCTTCAATTTCAGATGAAACCAGAATAATACTGAGATTGTTCTTATAAACCAAATTGCTGATGATTTCGAATAATTCATGTTTTGCGCCGATATCAACCCCCTTGGTCGGTTCATCCAGCAGCAAAATGGAAGGTTCTGTCAGAAGTCCCCGGCCCAGAATCACTTTCTGCTGATTTCCGCCGCTCAGTGAAGTCACGCGATTCGCGCTGTTATTTGTCTTTATATATAAATCCGCGATAATCTTTTCAACCGCTTCTCTTTTCTTCGCTTCGCTTACCGTGAGACCGTTGCAAAGGCCGCACAAATGGGATAACACAAGATTATTCGCAATGGAAGATTTTTGGATCAGGGACTGTTTCTGCCGGTCTTCAGGCACCAGGTAGATGCCGGACTGAATCCGGCCGCTGATATTTCCGCCCCGGACCTGCCTGTTTTTGAAAAGAATCTGACCTTCGATTTTCGGGTACATTCCCATCACTGACTCAAGAAGCTCCGTCCGTCCGGAACCGAGCAATCCATAAATCCCGAGAATCTCGCGCTCCCGCAACTGAATATGGATGTTATTCAGTTGATAACCGCGTTTGGTATCAAAAAGCGTCAGGTCTTTTATTTCCAGAATCGTTTCACCAATCCGCTTGTCCGGGATATGATAGTCATACTTTTTTGAATGACCAATCATTTTTTCAATAATCCAGGAAAGATTAACCCAGTCCTCCCGGGTCGATGCTTCCGCCACCAGCTTCCCATCCCGGAGGATCGAAATAAAGTCAGAGATTTTTAGAATTTCGTCCAGCCGGTGAGAGATATAAATAATCGTCAGCCCAGCTTTTTTCAAGTCATTGATCACCCGAAACAAGATTTCGACTTCCGAATTGCTCAGGGAAGACGTGGGCTCATCCATAATCAGAATTTTCAAGTTGTCCTGGGCAATTGCCTTAATGATCTCGACAATTTGCTTCTCGCCAACCTTCAGGGTTCCAACTTTTTGCGAAGGATCCAGCGGATAATTCAGTCGTTCCAATAACGCCGCCGTCTTTTCATTTTGTGTTTTCCGATCCAGATTTATTTTCCCGGACCGAATCTCTTTTCCGACAAAAACATTTTCCGCAACCGTGAGGTTATCAAAGAGGTTCAGTTCCTGATGGATAATCCCGATCCCCT
>CALAEB010000317.1 GCA_937890875.1 uncultured Anaerolineaceae bacterium
AGACAATTTCTTCCTAAAAACTCCGCTTTCGGGAATGAACTCAATTGATTTGCAGGAAGAAATCCTGAAGTAACGCCTTGGGGCAACAAAAGCAAACCACCCGCAACCGCGGTCGCTTTCAGGAATTCTCTCCGATTGATTTGTTTTGCCATTGTACGTTCCATTCACTAACATCCGGGTGTTACGACCCCGGTTCGTCCAACTTTTTTCACTGAATCAAAGGCCGCCGTACTTCACACGTATTTCCCCGCCATTAATACATACTTCTTTCCAATTAGGCGCTTTCCTGTATTTACGAAAAAACACGGCGTCGGATTCAACGATCCGGCAATTCGAAAATCAGGCATATTTCGCGGAAACCGATTCCTGACGGATTTTCAAAACTCCGGTCAGGAAGTATTACTTCAGCCCTTGTCCAAGATTAACATCAACAATCACGCAATAATTCGGATGGGGATATTCTCATTTGAATGAATGCAGAGATTTTTTCCGGCCATTTCCTTCAAAATTCGAATACCTTCAATAATCAGGGGGCTGCTCTGACTATTGAAAACAACTATACCATAGGGTTATTTATCTTTTATAAGAATCGGATTTTTATGACTTCCCGCCGGCCGCTATACGGATTATTCTCGGGTATGGCGCTCGGCATCCCGCTTGGCAATGACCTGCCGTTTATCATAAAGCTTCTTCCCTTTTGCCACTCCGATTTCGAGTTTTGCCAGCCCATGGCTCAGATATACCTTTAATGGAATAACCGTGACACCTTTCAGTCGCACGTCATTCCAAATGTCACGAATTTCCTTCTTGTTGAGCAGCAATCGACGGGGGCGGATCGGATCATGATTGAACCGGCTGGCCGGATCATAAGGGGATATGTGGGAATTAATCAGCCAGGCTTCCCGTCCGCTTTTGATCTCAACATATGCTTCAGATAAGCTGATCTGCCCATTGCGGACAGATTTAATTTCAGTCCCCTGCAGCGCTATCCCGGCTTCATATGTCTCTAAAATAAAATATTCAAACCGGGCTTTCCGGTTTGTTGCAAGCGTCTTTTCTCCCATGCTGCTTATTTTAGCACAAAGCGGTTGTCCGGGTAACCCTGCAGAAATGCAGAGCAGTTCGAATTATAAAAATCCCTTTCGGATCGCTGATCTGTCATCCTTTCCGACCGAACCGCTATATAATAAAGGCCATGCCAAAAAAAATCTTAATGATGTGTCTCACTTTTATGTGTCTTTTTTCGATCATTACCGCGGCGGCGGCGCAGGAACGTTCACCGGGGAAAATATCGTCCGAAGGTCTCGGAGGAAAAAACATTGCGGACATTTTCGCACCGGCCTCCCCAGCCAATCTTCCCTCCCGGTATGTATTCACATTGGCGGCACCTTTCCTGACAGCGACTGACAGCGTCGCATTTGCGGACCTGTCCGACTTTTGGGTCAACGGCCCTCGAACGGAAGCCGGTCTTCCGGTCAAACAGCTGTACATTCTCTCCGGAACGGAAACACTGCTGGAAAACATTTTTCAGTTTCCCGCATCCTCCGCGATAAAAGCCGTCTCCGAATCAGAACTTCTTTCTCAAGTTTATACGGACGAAACGTGGGCTATTCTGCCGTTTGAATCACTTGAACCGCGTTATAAAAGCATTCAATTGGACGGCATGTCCGCGCTTTCCAATATCTTCGATATCAACCATTGGCCGCTGACCGCACACATCGGCGGCAGTCCTGAAATGAGCGATGCGGATTGGCAGCAGATTCCGGCCTCGAACCGTGACCCGGGCAAACTGACTACGCTCATGCTGACTGGCGTCACCGCGCTGGTCCGCGGAACAGCCAGCTATATGGATGTATGGGGGCCGGAATATCCGGCCAAAAATATCCGGGATACACTTCGCGCGGTGGACCTGTTGCATGTGAACAACGAAGTTCCTTTCGCGGCGGTCTGCCAGCAGACAGAGGCGGAATTAAACCGGCTGCAATTCTGCAGCAAAACCGCTTATATTGATTTGCTGACCGATATCGGGACCGATTTGGTCGAACTGGACGGTGATCATTTTCAGGACTTTGGTGATGAAGCGGTTTATAAAACGCTGGATCTGTACCGGGAGAAAGGAATCCCTGCCTATGGCGGAGGAAAGAACCTCGAGGAGGCCAGAAAGCCGCTGCTGCTGGAACATAATGGCAACCGGTTCGCGTTCATCGGCTGCAACGGGAAAGAAATCGGATATGCTTCCGCTTCCGAAACCCGGCCGGGAGCGGCTCATTGTGATATTCCATGGATCACAAAGCAGATCAAAACGCTGAAAGCGGAAGGATATCTGCCGATCGTCACTTTTCAGCATATTGAGTACTACAACGTGAGCCCGAATGACGAAATGCGGGAAGATTTTACCGCCGCAGCGGACGCGGGCGCAGTGGTCGTCAGCGGCAGTCAGTCGCATATTCCGATGGCTTTTGAGATTTCGGAAAATTCTTTTATCCACTATGGATTGGGGAACCTGTTTTTTGACCAGGCTTTCTTTTTGCCGGAAACAAGCGAAGCCACGCTGGATGTTCACGTCTTTTATGACGGCAGGCATATCGGAACGGAGTTGCTGACCATCAAATTCACCAATCTGGCGTTAAACCGGTTTATGACTGAGCCGGAACGGCACTCCGTGCTTGAGCGAATTTTCAGCAAAAGTATTGTCGGGGTAGAATAGAAGTAGCAATTCTGCAGAAAATGGGGCCCCATCCTTCACAAAAGACATCCGGCAGGAAAATTACGAAGCGATGAGGGCAGAAAACTCAATCGGGAATTGCTTTCCTGATTGATTTTTCCGCAACCGGATGTTTCAAAAGCAGAATTGCAGGATGAATGCAGAAAGTTTGAAGAAAATGACCGAATTTATTGACCGTTCCCGGCTGCAGGATGTGGAAGCGTGGGAAGCCTCAAGGCAGTATTCTCCGGAGATTCTCGCCAAGGCCCGGGAAATTTTACAAAAAGTGATCAACGGCGCGGACGTTTTTGATACGATCCGGAAGAATCCGGTTCCCATTCAGGGGAATGTGGCAAAACATGCGCT
>CALAEB010000318.1 GCA_937890875.1 uncultured Anaerolineaceae bacterium
GGCTGCATGAATTTGCAATTGACCACACACTTTGGGAACTGCTGCAGGCGACACTGGATGAAATTGAAAATCTCACCGGAAGCCGGATCGGATTTTTCCATTACCTGAACGCCGACCAGGAAACACTCCAGCTTCAGGCCTGGTCAACCCGCACGAAAGAAGAATATGACAAAGCCAAAAGGACCCGGATGCTGGCCCAATATACTATCCGGCAGGGAGAAGCCTGGGAAGAATGTTTTCGTAATCGCAGACCGGTGATTCAAAACCAACCCCAGCCCCAAAACCGGAAAGCGGCTCATTCCAGTCCCGTCCCGATCAATCGCCGGATGATTGTGCCGATCATCCGAAACGACAAAATCGTCGCCATGCTGGGCGTAGGCAACAAAGCTTCCGATTATACGGAAAATGATATCCGCATCGCGTCCCGGCTGGCTGATCTTGCATGGGATATCAAGGATATTAAAGTTTCCAATGAATCATTAAAACAGCATTTGCGGATTCAGGAGCAAATCTCAGCCTTAGGACGCGAACTGGCGAATGTGCGGGAAATTCAGCCCATATGCCGGATTGCAAAGAACTTCCTGACCGAAATGACTGGCAGTGTGAACTTCTCAGCTGCCTTGATGAACAGCGGAAACCAAACGTTGCGGATGATTTATGCCGCTTCCGGTAAGCTGGAAATTGATGTCTCTGCGTTTCAGGAAATCGCAGTTAAGGACCTCCCTGGCCGCTCGGGATATTCAGCCGCCATTTGCAGCCGGAAACCGGTCGTCATCAACGAACCGGACAAAATATCCAACGGACTGTTTTGTATGCGGCAGCAAAAGAAACAGGATATCCATACGGTCTATTACCTGCCTTTAATCGCCGATGATCAGACAATTGGGTTAATCGAGCTGCAAAGCTGCCAGGAAACCGGATATGAGCCTGAATATCTTGAATGGTTAAGCGTCGCTGCAAACCAGGTCGGGATGAGCATCAAAAATGGGCAGCTGTTTGCGGAGACGCAACAGCGGATTGAGGAACTGGAGACCTTGTCGATCATTGATTCCGCCGTCATTGAGCATCTGGAACCGGCAGAAACCTATAAAATCATTTTAGACGAAGTAAGGTCCAGTCTGAAGGTGGATACGGCGATCCTTTATCTGTTCCAACCCGATGAACGGGAACTGATCTGCGCCGGTAAATCGGGCCATCGCAGCGAAACAGTATTACCGCAGAAATTGCGGCTGGGTGAAAATCTGGCCGGGAGAGTCGCACAGGATCGGCAGACCCTGCATTTCCGTTTTGAAAAGGAAAATCTGCCGGATTCCCAAAAGGATGATTTCGATTATGGAGATTACGCGGACTATTATGGGATACCGTTGGTGGCCGACTCCCAATTAATCGGCGTACTGGAATTTTTCCATTATTCGCGCATAACGACGGATGCGAATTGGCTTCGTTTCCTGAAAATCATCGTTAATCAGACGGAAATTGCAATCAAAACAATCCTGCTTTATAAAAACGTGCAGGACGCGAATAACAAACTCCTGAAAGCATATGACCTTACGATCGAGGGCTGGTCCAGGGCGCTCGATTTGCGGGATAAAGAAACCGAAAATCATACCCAGCGGGTAACCTTCCTCACAGTTCGCCTGGCGCAGAAACTGGGCATCGGAGATGAACAGGTCACTTATATCCGGCGGGGCGCACTCCTGCATGACATCGGAAAACTGGGTATCCCGGACCGGATCCTGTCCAAAGCAGGCCCTTTGACAGAAGAGGAATGGGCGATCATGCATCGCCATCCGCAGCTCGCTTATGAAATGCTCTTTCCGATCGAATATTTGCACCCCAGCCTGGATATTCCGTATTGCCATCATGAAAAATGGGATGGGAGCGGTTATCCGCGCGGGTTAAAAGGCGAACAAATTCCGCTGGCGGCACGTCTCTTCGCGCTGGCAGATGCGTACGATGCGCTTACATCTGACAGACCCTACCGGAAGGCATGGACGCTGGAGCGGACAGTGAAATATATCCATGATCAGTCCGGAAGGCATTTCGACCCTGAGCTGACCGATATATTTCTTTCGTTGTTAGCGGAAGAACAGAATACCGGAAGGAAATAATTATCCGGGGCTCACATGCGGCGGCGACAGCGGCATGTTTATCGCAAATTCCTGCGAACAGATCAGCAATTTGGAATACAGAAGATCCTGCTTATATTTTGCGCTGTTGCAAACAGTTGAAAACGCTTGACTGTTCCCTTGGGGACGGGCTTATGATGACATGCGGAGGAATTTGAAATGTATATCAACGAAGTCTGCAAAGAATGCAACCTGACGAAAAAAGCTGTCGAATATTATGAAAAGCAGAGATTGATCCAGCCGCGAACCAGCGAAAACGGCTACAGAATTTATACGGAACAGGATGTTGCCCGATTAAAGGAAATCGCGGTTCTGCGGAAACTGGATATCGGCACATCGGATATCCGGATCATTCTGGAAAGCCGGAATAAGACCGCAGCGCTCTCCAAAAGCATTTATTTAAAAGAGCTGAAACTGCAGAAAACAGCCGCGCAGAAAAAGGGGATCGAAGCGCTGATCAGAAATTATGACATAACGGAGGCCACGGAATATGTCAGAAAAGAAATTGATCCATTCCTGACGATGAAAGAAAAACTGGTGCAATCATTCCCCGGAAACTTCGGAATGCACCTGTCCATCCATTTCGGGCGCTTCCTTAACGGCACCATTGACGGTCCGGAGCAGGAAGAAGCTTACCGTAACTGCATCGCTTACCTGGATACGCTGGATGAAATTGAAATTCCGGAAGATTTGAAAGCTTACGTGGAAGAAACTTTTTCACTTCTGAAAGGATCAGATATGAAGCAGATATCCGACCAAATGGCCGATGCGATCGAAGATATGGAAACGTTCATCGAAAAAAAGGACGAATTTATTCAGACTTATCTGAAGATGCGCGGTTCCGATGAATTCAGGCAGACCGATGCCTATCGATATGGCCAGCAGCTGCGGAAGACACTTCAAAAAAGCGGTTATGAACGGATTTTTCTGTCCAACCTGAAAATTCTGAGTCCGGAGTATCGCACGTATACCGAAAAACTGAACGCCGCAATGAGGTCTTTCTGCGAAAATACCCGGAAGCGGCGGAAATGAATAATGAATAAAGATACCAGCCGGCGGTATCTTTCGAAATTCGGAAAGAAATATCCGCAGTCCGGTATTTGGCATACTGCGTAAAATACCGGACTGTGGGTTCCCTTTTTATCCGAAAGGCATTCCTATATTTCAAAGTCCTGAGACGGGTGTTAGTGTGTCGCCCCGTCCATCGGGATAACAAACGCCGGAATCCGGGGCTGTCTCAGGAATGTCGGGCCGCCGGATCCATGGACACAAGCCGTTTCTCCCCCTGGATTGCCTGAATCGGCGCAATGTTTTGAGTGACCTCCAAGGTCCCCAGGAACTCGCCTTGCTCATTCCGGACAGCAAAGTAACGGATCAGAATATATTTCTCGCCCATCTTGATCCAGAAATCCTCGTGATCCTTTTTACCGCTTCGTAAGTCTGCGACAATTCCCTCAACAATATGCACGCTTGCCGGCGGATGGCAATTGGCAACTTTCCGTCCGATAATTGCCGTAGTGCGGGCAAAAACGCGTTCGGTCCCCTGCGAAAAATACTTTACTTCGTCATTCTTATCAACGAATGTGATGTCCACC
>CALAEB010000319.1 GCA_937890875.1 uncultured Anaerolineaceae bacterium
TGATATGAATAGCATCGCCGGGAAAAATGCCCCCCGGCTCGAACTGAGAATCGGCATGGCTTATGATTCCGAAAAAACGGAATCACCCTTCCAGTTGCTTGAAGAAGCGATTGATCAGATGCAATACGACGTTTAATATGGAGCGTAAAACTATGAAAACGTATCTACAAAACAACCGCCTGTTTATACTTTTGCTGCTTTCATTATTCTGGCTCACATTTCTGTTTCCCGCGGAAACAGCCGCAGCCCAGAACGGTACTTATGTCCACGAGCAATCCTTCACGCTGGAATATAATATGACCGGACTGAAATCGTCGCTGACCGAGTTCTTTCATGTCGGAGATTGGGAAATCCATGAGGCGGAACTGACCTTAATCTTTTCATCCACACCGCTTGTGCAGCAGAACGTTTCGGATTTCACGATTTCTTTGAACGACAGAAGATTTTATTCGCAACGCATCGCATATACCGACGGTGAAATTCACCAGGTACAGATCAAATTGCCGGCGAGTGAGATCAAGGAAGGCGCAAATTCACTCCGGTTGGAAGCTTATATCCGGACTAATGATTCAGACGACTGTTCGGATGATATCAGCACCGCCAGCTGGATGAATGTCCTGAAAGACAGCACGGTCTCGGTTTCGTACACGCCCAAGGCCAAATGCGACAGCATCGCCGACTGTTTCGCCCAGTTCACCAGTATTGATGCGTTGGAAAATCACCAAAGCGCCGTTTTTATCCCTGCCAACCCGGATCCGGATGAACTGACCGTCGCGGCAAAAGCTCTGAGCGGTCTTGCCCAAAATGCCATCTTGGATTACGGAAACATCGAACTGACAAAACTGAGCCGGGAGGAACAGCTCTCTGAAAAGAAATATGCGATCTACATCGCGAAATACAGCGCACTGGTTCCTTCCATTTTTGACCGCCTGACCAGCGAGCAAAAACAAGCGGCGGCCGAAGGTTCAGTCATCGTCCTGCTGAACAACAATGATAACAATAAGATATTGGTTGTGACCGGAGAAGATCCGACAGCGTTCGTCAATACTGGGAGCCTGCTGGCAAATGAACCGTTCATGCAGCAGACAAAATCGGCCTGGAGGAGAGTAACCGCCGATGAAAATACACTGATGACCCATGCTGAATTCGCTGAAATCGCCAAGCTTACGGAAACCGGATATTATTTGAACGGTCCGTTCCGGCAAATTGCCGGTTTCTTCATCAGTGGTTATGCGAACCGTTTTCTCGCGGCAAACAGCAAAGTGGACTTGTTTTTCCGTTATTCCGAAAACCTGGATTTTAACCGGTCGCTGGTGACGATCTATATTGATGACATCCCTGTCGGCAGCAAAAAGCTGACGAAAGAAGGCGCAAACGGAGATTCATTGTCCATCGTTTTGCCCTCCAACCTGAACATTTCCGGAAATTTTCAAATAAAAGTGGCTTTCGACCTGGAAATTCCGGATATGGTCTGCACAGTCCGTCAGGAAGAAATGCCATGGGCCTTTATCACGGAAGACAGCACGATTGAAATCCATATGGAAAAGGCGGCAGACCTTTTGTTTGATTATTATCCCGGCCCGTTTATTGAGGAAGGCAGAATCAATAATACGACGGTCATTCTTCCGGACCAGCCTTCGGATGCGGATATTGAAGTTTTGCGGAATCTGATGCTCGGCCTGGGAAATTACCTGAATGATAATACCGGCGCTTTCCGGGTTGCCACATCCAACAATATGGGGGATCTATCCGGACAGAACATTATTTCAATCGGCATACTGGAACGGAGTCCGATTGCAAGGGAACTGAACGACCAGTTGTTCTTCCAATTCAGCTCGGATGGCACAACCATTTTGTCCAACGAAAAAATAAAAATCGAGCCCAATTACGGCGCCCGGCTCGGAACAGCCCAACTGCTTAACTCGCCATACAGTGCGGAGAAAAACGCGCTGATGCTGATCAGCGGTGTCAAAGACCAGGGTATGCTGAACGCCGCTTATTATCTGGGAACTGAAGAAGAGGTCTGGAAAATCTACGGCGACGGGTTTATTGCGGACGATGAAGAAATTGATTGTTACCGTTTCAAAGCGGAAGAAACCAAATCGACGAACTTGCAGGAACTGTTAGGACAGCAAAGGGAAATTTTCCGGTTGGGGTTAATTGGCGGCGGCGTGATCCTTCTGTTGGTTCTGTCATTAACCCTGGCGGTTATCAAGAATAGGAGGAGAAAAGAATCATGAGAGGGAAAGTCCGCAGCTTTACTACAGATTTTTCTTTTGTCGCAATGGTCGTCCTGGGTTTTATTGCGGCATATTTCCTGTCCGCCGACAGCGGAAATCAGATTCAGAACAGTTTGATTCTTTGCCTTGTGTCGGCAATCTTGCTGATCACTTATTTCACTTCCCTGGTCATCGGGTTGGTGATCAACGCGGTTTTTATCTTCCTGCTGTTTGGATACACCTTAATCAGTTCAGCGAATACGGGTATTCCGATTTCGGCAAACACTTATTTTTGGATGATCTGGCCGCCATTGATGACGCTGGCTGTAGGAACCTTTACATCGCAGACATCCGACTTTCAGGCTGAAAACGCCGCACTCCACAATCATCTTGAAGAAGTTTCACTAATTGACGAAGCGACCGGCTTGCGCAACCTCCGTGATTTCGAAAACGGTGCTTCAATTTATATGAATATCTCTGAAAGATACAATATGCCGCTCGAGTTAATCGTGTGGAGACTCCGCTATCAGTCCGATTTATTCAGGATGGTCGGAAACGAGAACAAAGGGAAGGTGGTGCGGATGATTTGTGATTGCATCACCGATACACTCCGTGAAGAGGATTTGCTGTATATTGTTAACGACAGTCCGTACGAATGGGCGCTTCTTATGTTTACGGATTATCACAGCAGCGCAAGCATCATCGAGCGGATCAAAGAGAACACGGAACAATTGGATTTTTCAAGCTTTACAAAGCTGAAAGTGATCCCGGTGGATCTGGAAACAAGTGTGAAGGTTTACGATCAAAAAACAACAACGCCTTTATCTTTCCTGGAAAGCGCCAGGCCGAAAAACACAAGGGGCTGACCAATGCGGCGATCCTCCGTTATATCGCTTATATCAAGAATAAGATAAGGGTGCACAGATATGCAGATTCGTTGTGAATAAAGCCGGAACTTGAAGTCCGCTTATTCTTCCCGGTAAAAAAATCCCCACGATTGTCCTTCACAGGGACCGCGGGGATTTTAAATCGCTCAAGCGGATGAAACGGTTATTCGGATTTTCCCAGATCGGAAATTTCGGAATTCTCTCCCTGCCGGGTACGGTTTTTCGCTTTGCCGCTTCTGACAATTGCCCGGATGATGAAGAACAGCGGCAGGCCGATGATGATGAGAACCGGCAGCAGTGTAATCACAAAATAAATCAAAAATTCGGCAATAAACTGGACCGTATTGATCAAGGCCTGTACGGCATCCTTTACAATGGCTTTGGGTTCCCAACCGCGGATTTCAACTGCTTTTTCGGGTGGGATTTGCTGAATCGAAACGTAAATCGAAGAGAGTGCCGCGCTTTGCTCCATGTAAACCAGCTGACCCTTTAAAACCTCGATCTGAGATTCAATATCGGAGATCTGCATATAAACATTCAGCGTTTCCTCCGCCGTTGCCGCATCTTCCATAATTTCATAAAGCTTCACCCGGGTTGTTTCCAGACTGTTCAGGCGGGATTGAGAATCGACATAATCGCTGGTAATATCATTCCCGGAAATATTTTTTGACCGCACATATTTCTCCGGGTCGGTCGTCAGCGCCTCAATTGCCGCCAGCGCCTCTTCCAACCGGCCGGCAGGCACACGGATAGATGCTTCGCCATAAGGGACGGTCTCGTCAGAACCGTAGGTCTTTGATCGCTGTCCGCTTGTCGAACTGACAACATATCCTCCCAACGAAGAGGCAATTTCATTAATCTGAAGAACCGCCTGAGTCGGATCAAAAACAGAAATTGACAGCTCGGCGCTGCGGACAATCATTCGTTCGACAGACCCAGTTTCGGATGCCGGTATTGATTTCGCAGCGGTTTCACTGCGGGCCGAAATACTGTTCTCTTCATACGCGTCATAACTCTGGCCGCCCCACCCGGCACCGACGAATTCGTCCCCCGCGTACTCCGCAGTTTCGGTTGCTTTCTCCGAGCAGCCTGCGAATAAAATTGTCACAAGTATGAATAAACAGAAAATCTTTTTTTTCATTTCGATCCTCCCGATTGATGTTATCCGCAATTTGAAACAGTTTGCGACGACAACGCTGTATTTCTCATCTTGCCTATCGCATGCAAACGGATTGCCTTGCTGTTCTGTTTCCAATCTTACAGATTTTTTGGACTTCCAGCCAGTGACGCTGCGACTTGTGGCGTTCCATCCCGGGGAAAACAAAAGAACCACAGCGTACCTTTTCCAAATTCCGAACTTTCTCCGTTTCAAACTATTCTATAAACGTTTTCACCGCAGGAAAGTTCCGGGTTCCTGTCTCAAACAGCAATTCGGAATAGAAAAGGTATCCTCAGTTCTCCTTTTTTTGAAAAAAAGGAGAACTGAGGACTTTTGTTTCTCATTCGAAACAAATCTGCATTTTCCGGCTTGCCGCACTTCAAAGCAATTGAAGAAGATCGGTAATTAACGCTTCCGCCAACTGATCCTTGCCCATCAACGGGATCTCTTTTTCCCTGCCGTCTGCATAAAGAAAAACCGCCCGGTTCTGATCCACCGCAAAACCGCTGTCTTTCGCAGAAATATCATTTGCGACGATCATATCCAGTTTCTTCTTATCAAGCTTGCCTTTCGCATTCTGCCGCAAATCCTGGCTTTCGGCGGCAAAACCGATCACTGCCTTTAATTTCGAGAGAGATGGCCGCATGACAGCCACTTCAGCCAAAATATCCTGTGTCGGTTCTAAGGAAATTTGATTGAAGCCACCGTCTTTTTTAATTTTATGTTCCGCGGCCGCCAACGGGTGAAAATCGGCAACAGCCGCACACATAATCAGTCCGTCGCATTCAGGCAGATGAGCGACGACTGCATTCAGCATATCAGCGGCCGATTCCACCGGAATATATTGACAGCCAAAAGGCACATCCAAAGCCGTCGGAGCGGAAATCAGCGTAACATCCGCTCCTGCGTCCAAAGCGGCCTGCGCAATTGCATATCCCTGTTTGCCAGACGACCGATTGGTAATCATCCGGACCGGGTCAATCGCTTCCCGTGTCCCGCCGGCGGTCACCAGAATCCGCTTCCCCCGGAGCTTTCCATCACGGGACAACAGACACCGGATGTTATTGAAGATTTCAGCCGGTTCCGACATTCGTCCAACTCCGGTCAAGCCGGAAGCCAAGTGTCCGGAAGCCGGCCCGATAAAATGGGCACCGCGTTCCTTTAAAATCGCCACATTCGCCTGCGTCGCCGCATGATCATACATATCGCCGTCCATTGCCGGCGCCAGCAGCAGCGGGCAATGACTTGCCAGGATTGAAACAGCCAACAGACTGTCGCCGAAGCCATAAGCCAATTTTGCCATAAAGTCAGCTGAGGCCGGCGCAATTACCGCAAGATCCGCGTTATGCCCCAGCCCGATATGAGTCACATGTGTTTCCCCGATCCAAAGATCATTGTCAACATAAGCTTTGCTGCCGATTACGGGCTGAAAAGTCAGCGGAGAAATAAATTTTTCCGCGCCGGGCGTCAGCACAGCATTCACCTTCGCCCCCGATTTCTTCAGCCGGGAAGCCAAATCCGCCGCCTTATACGCCGCGATTGATCCGGTTATGCCCAGAAGTATTGATTTATTTTCAAATAAATTCATCGATTCATCTCCCATACCAGCCGCAAACCGGTCATTGTGAGCCAGGTATTGACTTCGTCAATGCAATCTGTTTCGCCGGAAATCAGCTTTGCCAGGCCGCCGGTCGCGATAATTTTCAAATCACTGCCGATCTCTTTTTTAAAGCGGTTCACCATACCCTCAACCATGGAAACATAGCCATACATTAATCCCGATTGCATTGAATGAACGGTATTTTTTCCGATAATATGAGGCGGCTTTTGAATATTGATGTTCGGCAGCTGAGCGGTCTTTGTGAACAAGGCCTCGGCGCTGGTCTGAACGCCGGCGGAAATTGCTCCGCCGATATAATCTCCGGCCCGGTCGATCAGGTTGAACGTCGTTGCCGTTCCAAAATCGATCAGACAAGCCGGAAAACCGTAAAGATATTTTGTCGCGACCATATCCACGATACGGTCATTCCCCAATTCCGACGGACGGTCAATTTTCAGCTGCATCCGGAGGTCCAGTTCGTTTGACACACACAGGATCGGCTGTTTAACATAATAATCACAAGCTTCCTGGACGCGGGCCGTAATCTGTGGAACGACCGATGAAATGCAAATTCCTTCAATTTCAGCCGGGTTAATTCCGTTATGTTCAAATAAAAACCAAAACTGCATGCCATATTCGTCCGGCATCAAATCCCGATTCGTCGCCATTCGCCAGCGCATAACCAGGTCACTGCCTTTAAACATTCCAAGGGATATATTTGTGTTGCCAATATCGATTGTAAATAGCATCTGTTCCCCTTACTCCCAATCTATGATCCGCCGTAATCCAAAACTGAACCCGGTTCGCTTAGGGGAATTTCCGCCGCTTCGAAATTCAAATTTCCAGGTTATTCCGCCGGAACCGGCCGCTTTTGTTTTCATCCGAATGCTGCGTCCGCTAACGAATTATGTGTCATTCCGATTATAATTATAGCCGAGCGAATCAGCTGCAAACAGATTTGGTTCACGGGAATCCAAACCGGCAATATTCCAATTGCCGGTTCGCGTATGGAATTCCGGTTTCCGGAAAAGCTTCCCGGCCGATCTTCTCCAGGACAGGAGAGAATTGAACGAATCCGTATAAATCATTTGTGGGAGCGGATTAACCGCTCACAGAGGACTTTTTGAACAAGCTGCGAACTTATTTCTTACTGGGTCTTCTCCTGGCAATTCCAAGCGGGTACGGTCTATATCGTACCGTCGTTTTTTCGC
>CALAEB010000320.1 GCA_937890875.1 uncultured Anaerolineaceae bacterium
AGTGTGGCAGGTTTCTCGACAAATACGTGCTTGTTGGCCAGAATCGCCGCGCGGACATAAACAGAATGGTATTGGTCCGGCGAGAGCACAAACACTGCTTCCACGTTTTTGTCATTAATCAAATCAAAAGGAGATTCATAGGGTTTTGCGCAGTATTTTTTTGAAATGAATTCAACAAGCGAAGGAGAAACATCAGAGACTGCAGTGATTTCATATTTTTGAAACAAATTATTAAGGACAGGCAGATGCATTAACTGAGCGACGGTTCCCAAACCTATAACGCCAACTTTAATCATTTTTCCTCTTTTCTATTTTGGTGTTTTTTTCGGCAATTCGAACCTTGAAAGGACATATGCTGAATTTCTGATCTTTTCCGATAACCGATCGGGAGATCTGAGCATCGACTCGGCTTTTTTTGCCTGCTGAAGACTCCCGTCCGTTTCAATCCGGATTCACGATCCGCAAGCCACTCCTGATAACGTTAATTTATTCAACATAGATTGGGCTGGTAAATCCGATCCGTTTCCCCGTTTCGCCGAGTGCATTGCCATAAAGCTCTGCCCGGACCCACCCGGGTTTTAATTCCAGATTGAAACTTGATTCCATCTTTGCCTCTTCAGGGGAACTGTAAATCACATTCCCGTTGGAAACGATTCGGATGCCGCTGACATCGATCCCAAAATCGCCCCAGATCGCTTTTCGTTTCGTCTCGTCAATTTCGATTCGGCAACTGCAGATTCCGGATGGCATGGTATCTCCAATCGCAAAAGTCCGCTGGCCCGCCGAAATTTTGAAGTCAATGGCGGGGCCGGCTGTAACGTAAGTTCTGCCAGCCCGAATTGCGTCACAGACACTCCGTGTTGTGATCTCCCCATTTTCAACACCGATATAGGTTGCCGCGGCATGTGCGCGGGTTTCTGTTTCCCAGTGCCAGTCGCGTCCGGCGGTTGCGGCGATTCTATATCCCTGATTCAGAATCTGAGTCCACATCCTGAATGAAAGCGCATTGTCAAAATGGGTGGTCGGGGCTGATTTAGACCATACCTCAATATAATTGATATTGTTCCAGTCACGCACCTGAAAATCCCAGTGACAGCCTGTACACATGGGACTGCCGATCTCAAATGGATGCGCAAGACCGATCACCCCGTTGACGTTTCTGATTTTTTCCAGATAAAAATCAATATCGGCAGGTTTCGCATACCGCCAGTCAACATAGGATTCCGCACCAAGCACCAACATGTGACCGAAAAAAGTCGTCCATTCGATTCCCTCAACCACAGGAATTCGGGAAGCATCCGGATGGCTGGATAAATACGCGTGTGCGGAAAGCGTATTATGATCCGTCAGGGCGATTCCGTCGAACTGGTATTGTTCCGCCGTCCGGCAAAGTTCCTCCGGGGTAAATTTGCCGTCGCTGTGCAGCGTATGCGTATGCATTTCAAACGCTTTATATTGAATCATCGGGACGCTCGCTGTTCTCGAATCCGGTAACCTTTAATTCATAAGTTATCCGATCGCTGATAATCGCATGAACGTTCAGAACAGCTTTCCATCTGCCTGCCGCTGCTTTGTGCGGAATAAACCCCGGAGAAGCGTGGCTGGCGGAAATCATATGATCCTGTTCCGGGGCATGCCGATGGGCGCATCCCAAATATTCATTTTCATAATCCAAAGACAAAGTGACTAAATTTACCAGCGGCGCATAATCTCTCCAGCCAGTGTAGGCAGCGCGGTATTCCTGTGGGACATATTTCTCTATCCCTTTGATGATTTCCCGTTCCGCCAATTCTAAATCTTCAACTTTTTTCGGAAAATAGCGGCATTGAAATAACAGACTTGAATAATCTTTGTCAAGAATAAACGAAATTGGAACGTTCGTTTTTGAATTTTCGGGCTTCAGTATTAAGGTCTGGTCAAGAATCCTTTTCATAACTCAACACTTTCTAATAATAAAAAAGTTCATTATTAATGAATGTTTCCGTTTCGGAAAAACCCTGATTACTTTTTTTATGCAATGAACGGTAAGCGGATGGAGAGATTTTTTTTCGCAATTTAAACTGACGGTGAAAATCTGAAAAATCCACAAAACCGACGTCGATCGCAATTTGGGAAATCGTCTTTTTTGTGGTGACAATCATCTCAGACGCTTTAATGATTCGATAATCGATGATATATTTTTGAGGCGATTTATGCAGATTGGCAATAAAAAGCCTATACAGATAGGAACGGTTGATGAACAGGGCGTCCGCCAGATCCTGGACGGTGATTTTTTTTGAGTAATTATTGTGGATCAGCCGAAGGCAATCTTCAATATATTGAGACTGGGTTTTTATCGAGTTTTCATAAGGTTTGATTTGGGAGAAAAAAAGAGTAATCAGATCGGGGAAACTTGTTTTTTGATTCCGCGGAAGAATTTGGGTGATGCAGATCTGGCTAAGCAGCTCCCGGATTTTGTCTTTGGAGGTCATTATGCAGTAAATAGGTTTCTTTCGTGTTATTCCTGTGGCGATTACCAGATCTTCAATTTGCTGGCCTTTGATTCCCATCCAGAAATATTCCCATGGGTTTTCCTGGCTTGGATAATAGGTATATGCTTCACCGGGGAATTTAACAAATCCCGATCCCTCTGTCAGACAATAAGTGTAGTCTTCGGTCTGCAGCCAGCCCATGCCATCGGTCACGTAGTGGATTCGAAAGTGTTCACGAATATACGACGGAATTATTCTGGAGGAATCACCAATTTCCCAACCCAATCCTGCCGGCTTGAAATCTGAATTATCCGCTGTATTAAACATAATGATCCTTACTAAACATATTGCAATGTGCTCTTCGAAAAGAACCGGCCTGTTCCTGTTACTAACGATATCATGATATTTGGCTAAGTCAACATAATGCAATATCTTTGAAACAATAATCCTTGATTGTCAAGGCAGCAAAAGGCTATTATTTTTTTAATACAAATCGAAAAAGGCATTTTTTCGGAAAAGGACGTTTTATGGAAAAGAGAAGTTCCTGCCGTAAACAAAAAAATCACCGTTCAAGCCTGATTTGGTTTTTGTTTCTGCTCCCTGCAATTTTGGGCATCATCCTTTTTATTGCATATCCTACGATTGAATCATTCCGGCTGAGTTTTTTTAAGTCCAATGGGACGGTTGAAAAATTCGTCGGATTGAAAAATTACATCTACGTTTTTAATAACGAGGTTTTCAGAAAAGCGTTTTTTAATACTTTCATGATCACCTTTTTCCAAATTGTGATCACACTCCCGATTGCTTTTCTGATCGCATGCGGGATTAATTATTTGGAGATCGGCAAGAATCTTCTCAAATGCCTGTTTTTCATTCCGTATGTAACGCCGGCAATCGCAGCTGGAACGCTTTTCCTTTTTGTTCTGCATCCCAACGGCATTTTGAACCAGTTCACAGGGCTTTTGGGGATTCCGTCCATTTCATGGCTTGAAAACGGATGGTCGGCAAGATTCGGGGCCGTTTTCCTGTCTGTATGGCGGGGGATGGGTTTTAACGTGGTTATTTTCCTGGCTTATCTGCAGGCAATTTCGCCGGAATATTATGAAGCGGCGCAGATCGATGGTTGCGGCGGGGTACAGTCAATGCGTTATATTACACTTCCGCTTATGAAGAACGCTTTCGGCGTTCTTTTTATTATGGGGTGGATTAATGGGCTGCAACGGTTTACCGATGTCTATGCTTTAGGCGGAATGACAGGTTCTCCGGCGCGTGCGCTGCATACATTGGTGGCGTTCATTTATGAGCGAGGTTTCGGAAATTTCGAGTTCGGTGTCGCTTCCGCTGCATCATATATCCTGTTCGCAATCATTTTCATATTCACTTTGTTTAATTGAAAGTAACAGAAACGAAATAAGAGATGGGTGGAAAAATGAAAGATAACTACAAAAAAAGGAAGAAGACTCAGAATCTTGTGTTGTTCCTCATTCTGCTGTTGGTCGGTATTCTGTTTATTATGCCGTTTGTTTGGATGACAGTTGTTTCTTTCGAGCGATATGCCAACATCCAGCCGCCATTCCCTCCATCGTTCACGATTAAAAATCCATCCCTGTTTAATTTTAAAGTAATAACCGAAAATGGCAATCTCACCCGGGCCTATAAAAATTCGCTCATCGTTGCCGTATGTTCTGTCTTGGTGAATATTGTCTCGGTCATGATGGCGGGATATGCACTTTCCAAAGGCAAATTTAAAGGGAAGAAAGTTGTTCTGATCATCATCCTGGCTACAATGATGATTCCGTTTGAGACACGGATGATTCCCATGTATAAAATGTTTGCGAAAATAGGCTTGACGAATAATTTTATTCCCCTGATTGTTCCGAATATTATTGACGCGTTGGGAATTATGTTGGCAAAAAACTATTTTGATTCCCTCCCCACTAGCCTTGGTGAAGCGGCGGAAATGGATGGAGCCGGATCATTCAGGACTTTTTTCCAGATATACCTTCCGTTGACATCTCCCATTGCTGCGACAATCGTGATCCTTAAATTTATGGACAGCTGGAATGCGTTTCTTTGGCCGCTGGTCATACTGACCGGGCGCGAAACCAGAACTGTGCCTGTGTTTATTTCGGCTTTCTCTTATGGAACCCGTATGGCGGGCAGCACGATGACCGTGGCATTTCTTGGGATTATCCCGGTTGTAATCGTTTTTCTCATTCTTCAGAAGTATATTATCCAGAGCATCGCGCTGAGCGGTGTGAAGGGTGAATAAAGTGAAAGGGAAAGATAATGAAGAGACGTTTATACCTTATTGTGATGGTGGTTGCTCTGATTGCAATCACAGGTTTATCCGCTGTTTATGCGGCGGATAAAACCATTGTCAGGGTCCAGTTGATCGGTGACTTCCAGCAGGAAGACGCAACGGATCCAATTTCCGGAGAGACAAAAAAGGGCGTTCATGTTCTTGAAGAAGCGTTCGAAGAACAATATCCTGAATACGATTTGCAATACATCATCATGGGATGGGACGATTATCAGAAAAAAACGCAATCGATGATGATCTCCGGAGAAGCGGATGTTTATCAGGCACCAGGTATTGCCAGTCTGGCTGAGCAGGGGCTGCTCGAGCCGTTGCAGCCTTATATCGATGCGGAAAACTTTGATCTGGGCGTCTATATTGACAATCAGGTTGATGGCTGGAAAGTTGTCGGGCCGGATGAAAGTTTTCCGCATCGATATAAGGC
>CALAEB010000321.1 GCA_937890875.1 uncultured Anaerolineaceae bacterium
GGCATTCTGCGGATGGCCACGGAAAACCCCTGTGCGAAAAACGCGTCCGCGATGTCATCCAACGCGTGCAGCTGCATCGGGAGCGCACCATTCCGGTCAATCGTTTTCTTGACCCGCAGCAGGCTCGGATTTTTGCTGTAATCCGTGTAAGTGCAATAATAGACGCCGCCCGGTTTCAGCACCGCTTTAATTTTCCGGGCATGTTCCGCCAAGTCCTGAACCAAATAGATCACAGCGCTGCTGAAAATAAGGTCAAAAACGCGGCCGAATTTTTCAATATCGGCCGTAGCTTCATAAGTGAGCGGCAGATCCCGTTTCCGCTGGTTGGCGACCGTAATGGAATCTCTCGCCAGATCGATCCCGGTACCGCTGGCAAACGGCCGCCGGCCATATAAAAAGCGCAGAAAACCGCCCTGGTTACAGCCAAAATCCAGAATGTTATATGCGCTGAGGTCCTGCTCTTCCACCATCGCCAGCAATTTGCGCCAATGCGGCGCATGGTTTTCTTCCATGGATTGTTCACCGGCGGCATCATCATGCCACCATACGTCATAGAGTTGTTGATCCGGCATCGGGCCTCCTCCAAACTTTTGTCATTAGGTAAATTAATTTTAGCTTGTAAAACAATTATAAGGGAGCCTTGCCTTTCGCTTTTCTGCCTGGGCGGAAAATATCCCCGCACTGGCTTATGATCCACTCGATATTTGTGGTGCAGGATAGCAGCGCAGATTCAGTCCCAGATTCACTTTCGGGTATTCCATAAACTTCTCGTCAATGATTCCGTTTCCGCTTTCATCAGGCCTTTTTCGCTCACCACCCCAATCAATACAGTCGTTTTTAAAACCGGCTCAGCATCCGGTCACGGAACGGTTGACTCCTGCAGATCGTTGTCCGCAGTGTATACTGAAACCGTCCATCGCACAACAAGCGCCCCACCAACGCATCGTCTGTCAGGCTGAATGATACGGGCGCATCCATTTCTCTCTCGCATGATTATAATTTATTTAGATCTTTTTATTTGATTATTATCTTTGCTTTTACTTTTGACATCTTCGCCATGTTTACGATGGTCAAAAAACATGACCAGCAATCCATTGTCGGTTGGTTTGCATAAAAACTCAAAAATTATGGGGCATAATTTTTCCTCAAAGGAAAGAAAGGGGTTGCCTTTGGCAACCCTTGGCTATGCTATCAATAATTAAGGGGTAAATAATTAGTTATGCACTTCATTGGCTACGATAATGGAAATATTATTTTTCCGAAGAATAGATTCGATTTTAGAATTGGGGATCGGTTCATCAACAATAATTGTATCGATTTCGCTAAAACTTGCGAATACTCTGATTGAATCGATGGAGAACTTACTGACTTCGGTCAGGAGAATCACTTTTTCGGAAACTTTAATAAGCGTACGTTTCAAATTCGCCTGTGAAGCCGTTACGCAGGCAAGCCCTTCATCGGGCCTGATCCCTGTTGTTGTGAGGAAAAGCATTGGAAAACGAAATTGACTCACATAGTTTTCTGTGTCCGGTCCGACCAAAGCTTCTTGACGGCCTTCTAAGAATCCGCTGGTAAGATATGTTGTGACATTGCTCGTAGCGAGTACATTCGCTACAGATAAAGAATTTGTATAAACCGATAAATCATTTCTTTCGGTGATTTCCATAGCAAGCGCTTTCGAGGAAACACCGGAATCCAAGAAAAGTGTCTCGTTTCTGGGAATAATGCTTGCTGCCGCTTTTGCCACCCTTATTTTTCCTGGAGAGATTTCAATATTCTTGATAATTGGAGGTGGAATGTACTTCACGTAACCATGTGTTCGGACAATACAACCGTTTTTTTCAAGAAAGGTTAAATCGCGCCTGATCGTTGCGGGAGATTCACCAACCGTATTGATCAATTTATTTACTGACAGGGTATTATGGTCCATCAGGTGGCTTAATATTAATTGCCTGCGTTCGTCAATATTCATGGCATTCTCCAGAAAGTTAACAGCCTTTCTCCATAAAATTCTTAAATTAATACTATTAATGTTATTTATTATCGTCTTTTTTGTCCAATAAGTCAAGAAAATAACAAAAAGGATAAAAAAATCACAAACAAAAACAAATGTAAAAATGATTAATTTCATTGTAAACAAGGAAATGCTGATTATCCTATGATTATAACTTTACATTTTTAGAACAGGTAAAATTTGTCAACTCAATCTGAACTTATTCCAGGAAAGCTACTTTTCTGCCAAGCAAAGGGATGCGTTGCACATAGGAACACGCACATTCTTTTACGTAAAATATTCTTTTAAATAAGGAAATAAAAGGATCCAAAACAAAAGATTATGCGTTTTTCATCCTGCTTCCGAGAGAAATAATTAATAGCATCTAAAAACTAAATTCTGCACAAATAAGAAACCTTCCAATTGCCAATTACCTAAGGGAACCAACCCGAAAGCTAAAAATCCGACCAAGAAACGCTCTTATACTTACCTCACTTCCGGGACTTTTTTTATGGATAAGCGCGTTATCTCACAGATTATCAGATGTCGCCGGATTTCTTACGAGATGATTGACGGACCCTTTTCCTGTTTTCCATTTCCTCAGGTTTCTCTTACTTCACCGATTATTTGGTGATTATAAAATGATTGAAATAAACAAAAATGATTGACATATGATCGAATTTATTATATAATCTCGATTAATCTGGAGGTGGATTTATGCATACGATGAAAGCCTTGTGGCATGAAGCCGCGGGACGTTCGAATGCGAGCATCAAAATGGTGCCGTATCCGACTTGTGGTGATGATGAAGTAATTATCAAGATCATGGCTTGCGGAATTTGCAAATGGGCAGAGATCAGTCATGATACTGTCGGCGGCGGTGGAACATTGGCAAAATATCCAGTGATAACCGGACATGAATTTGCGGGATATGTCGAAGAAGTAGGGAAGCTTGTAACCGATTTAAAAGCAGGGGACAGAGTGACTGCGGATAACGCGATCCCGTGCGGAAATTGCTGGTATTGCAAAAACGGGAAACCGTTACTGTGCGAAAATTTCGGATCCTACGGGCATAACAAAAACGGCGGATTTGCGCAATATATGAGTATTGTGGCGCGAAATGTGGTAAAGCTTCCCGAAGACTTGACTTTTGATCAGGCCAGTCTGGCGGAACCCGTAGCCTGCGCGGTTGAAGCATTCAAGCGGGCTGATATTCAGCCGGGTGAGAATGTCCTGATAAGCGGAATGGGACCACATGGCCTTATTCTGGCGCAGCTTTGCAGCCATTCAAATGCGCTGCATTCTGTTGCAATCGGTCTGGTTGAGTCACGATTAAAAACACTTGAGAGCTACGGTGTTGAGACACTGTTGTCTGATCGCAATGATACTTCAACGCATGAAACAGCACTGACGAAAATGTTCCCCAACGGTGTTGACTGCATCATTGATACATCCGGCGCATGGCCGATGGTTCAGAGTCTGATGAAATTTCTGAAGAAAGGTGGCAGATTTGTGCAGTATGGAAGTTACCATTCTCAGATCAAAATGGAAAGCCCTGCACAATTTCTCAATGATTTGCATTTCAAAAATCAGACATATGTCGGTGTCAGCTGTCAGGTGAACAATTTCCCGCTGGCCGTGGAATATATGGCGACGGGGAAATGTAATGTCAGTACGTTAGTAACACACACGTTTGATTTGGATAATTATTTTGAAGCGCTCGATTTGAATAAAACTGACAAATCTGCGCTGAAGGTCGTGATCCATCCAACCGGAGACCCAAACAAATAAAGCCTGTCAATAAAAAGAAAAATGGAGAGAAAAATGAAAATTGCATTTGGAACAGATCCGGGTGGCTTTGGTTTACGAGAAGGTGTGTTGACCCATTTAAAGGAAAAGGGCTATGAGGTAACGGACCTGGGAACCCAGGACATGGATAATGCAGTCCCGTATATGATCGTGGGACGGAACGTCGCAAAAGCGGTTACCAGCGGGGAAGCTGATTTCGGCGTGGTAATGTGCGGCACCGGAATGGGTATCAGTATTGCGACCAACAAAAATAAAGGCGCCCGCTGCGCACTGGTGGAATCATACTATACTGCGCGCGAAAGCCGCATTATCAATGATGCGAACATCATCGCGCTGGGTGGAACCACCACCAGTCTGCGAATGGCATGCGAGATGATCGATGTTTTCCTTGAAACCAAATTCGGACAGGAGCTTCCTGATTTCCGTGTTGAACGCATCAAGAATGGCTCAAAGAATCTGGCAGCCTTTGAGGATGAACAGTTTAAATAATACCGGCTGGCACTGATCATAAGAACGGCCCAACTGACGGCGGATGAGCTGGCAAACTGTAAAGGAACAAAGACAAATGAGAACAGGTGACATTAAAGAATTGGAGATATTGGCACAAAAAAGCCGCCGGAATGTGTTGCGGATGATCAGAGCAAACGGAAGCGGTCATCTCGGGCCGGCTTATTCATGCATCGATATCGTAACTGCGCTTTACTTCCATGGGATGGATGTTGATCCGAAGAATCCGGAAAAAGCTGACAGAGACATTTTCCTATTGTCGGCGGGACACAAAGGAATGGCGCAGTATGCTGTTCTGGCGGAAGCCGGCTTTTTCGACAAAAGCATTCTGGATACCTTTGGTCAGTTCAAGAGCCCCATTCCGGGACATCCGGATATGCACAAGCTGGCCGGGATTGAGGCAAATACCGGCTCCCTGGGACATGGTTTGAATCTTGCCTGCGGTATCGCTTTGGCAAGAAAACAGGACGGTTTGAAATCACGTGTTTTTGTGATCACCGGCGACGGCGAGCTTGCCGAAGGATCAAATTGGGAAGCGGCCGCAATTGCAGCACACTACGGATTGGATAACCTGGTTCTATTTGTGGATCATAACGGGCTTCAGATCAGCGGCCAGACAAAAGATGTGATGAGTTTTGAACCGGTGGCGGATCATTTCGGAGGATTTGGTTGGAAGACAAAGGAAATTGTTGGAAACGATATGAAAGAAATTGTTTCGGCATTCGATGCAGTTCCATTTGAAAAAGGAAAACCAAACCTCGTTGTAGCTAACACCGTAAAGGGAAAAGGATTCTCAAAGGCGGAGAACCAGGTGGATTACCACTATTGGAAACCGTCAACAGAGGACATGGCACTGGCAGAGAAAGAATTGGCGGCGAAGATAGCGGAGTTAGAAAAATGAAATACGAAATGTTTGACGCGAAAAAGATCATCGGTGAAGTGACGCTCCAGGAAGCGGATGCGAACCCGAACATCGTGGTGGTCTCAACGGACAGCGCCCCGCGTACAGGGATGACCGGTTTCATTACGAAGTATCCGAACCGATACTATGAACTGGGCATCATGGAGCAGGGTGCGGTAGGTGTTTCGTCCGGTTTGGCAACTGCCGGGAAGGTTCCGATATTCTGCGCTCCCGCACCTTTTGTGACGGCACGGCCTTTTGAAATGTTCAAGATTGATATTGGCTATATGCAGCAGAATGTGAAAGCAATCGGACGCAACTGCGGGTTTAACTATTCCGATCTGGGCCCGACCCATTATGGGCTTGAGGATATGGCACTTGCCCGCCTGATTCCGGGCGTGACCGTACTGGCGCCGATTGATGCATCGCAGCTGCGCGGTGCCATGCGGGCGATGCTGCGCCATCAAGGCCCCGTTTATCTGCGCATTGGTACGGCTCCCATTCCCAAAATCTTCGAAGAAGAGGAGTTCACAATCGGGAAGGGGCAGATCGTGCGCGAGGGAAAAGATGTTGCGATCATTACCACCGGTGAAATTGCGGTGAACGTATTTGAAGCTGCTGAGACACTGGCAGCTCAGGGCATCAACGCGATGGTGGTGGCAATGCCGACGGTATTACCGCTTGATGAAGCGATTATCAAGAAAGCCGCGGAAGCGACGGGCAGAATCGTTGTGGTCGAAGAGCACTATGAAGTGGGCGGTCTGGGCACAGCGGTCTGCGAAACCTGTGCAAAACTTGCTCCGGTCCCGGTGAAACGGCTTGGTGTTCCGCATGTTTATTTGAGTGCGGGTCCTTACATCGATTTGGTGAAGTACTGCAAACTTGATCCGGCCGGAATTGTTGAAACGGTAAAAGAGTTTACTACCCAGGAAAAATAACCGACAGCGAAAGAATAACAGAGGTAATTGAGGTAATTTATGAATAATATCGCAGCTGTGATGACTGGTATTCGGAAATTTGAGTTTCAGGAAATTCCTATGCCAAAAGTCGGCAAGGGTGAGGTGGGCATCACTGTAAAAGATATAGGAATCTGCGGTTCGGATATGCACTTTTTCAATGGCGATGCCATGAAGATATTCCCCAATTCGCTGCCTTTTATTCTGGGGCATGAGATTGGCGGATATATCTATGAGGTCGGCGAAGATGTCAGTAATTTCGCAGTCGGTGATAAGGTTGCGCTGGAGCCGGGCGTTCCCTGCTGCAAATGCGAGATGTGCCAGAGCGGAAGATATAACCTTTGCAAAGATGTGGTTTTTCTTGCCACACCGCCATATAACGGCGGGATGCAGAGATACATCTCGTATCCGGCATTCAAAACCTACAAACTTCCGGATAATCTTTCTACATTGGAAGGCGCGATGATGGAACCCCTTTCGGTGGGTCTGCATGCGGTCCGGCGCGGGGAAGTGAAACTCGGGGATTCTATTGCGATTTTGGGCGGCGGTTGTATCGGAATGATGACGCTGCTGGCGGCAAAAGCGCACGGCGCGGCAAGAATCATTGTCACAGATGTCGCGAACAGCCATCTGGATAAAGCGCTTGAACTCGGCGCGACGGATGTCATCAACTCAAAGGACTCCGATCCGGTTGAGATGATTAACCAGTTAACCGGAGGAATCGGCGTGGATGTTGTTTTCGAAACAGCGGGCATTCCGGCGACCGCGGCACAGACGAGCTATATCGTGAAGTGGGGCGGTACGATTGTCATGGTTGGCAATATATTGCCGGAAGTCTCCTACAGCTTCCGGAATATTTACCGGAAAGAAGCACAGATCAAAGGCGTATTCCGATATCATTCGACATATCCGATCGCAATTCAGGCAGTTTCAACTGGGAAGATCAATGTAAAGAGCATTGTGACTGGTGTTTGTGATTTTATGGATTCCCATGCGGCTTTTGTTAACTCGCTTGATAACAAAGATCATTGTATTAAAAATGTCATTCATATCAACGATTGACAGAAAAAAAGGAAAAATAATGGAAGCAAATACCTTGAACGAGCTAAAGAAATTTGCATTAGATATTCGGATAGAAACACTGAATATGATTTCTAAACATGGCTTTGGTCATATGGGCGGTTCATTATCTGTGGCGGATGCGATTGCCGTACTGTATGGGAATCAGATGAAATACGATCCCCAAAACCCGAAATGGGATGGGCGGGATTATCTCGTGCTTTCAAAGGGCCATTGCGGCCCGGCGCTGTATTCAGCGCTCGCAATCAAAGGTTTCTTCCCGCGGGAAGAACTGCTGACAATCAACAAACTTGGAACGCGGCTTCCGAGCCATGTTGATAAAAACCTGACCCCCGGAATTGACATGACGGCCGGATCGCTGGGACAAGGTGTATCCTGCGCGTTGGGAATGGCGCTGGGGCTGAAGCTCCAGAATAAGCCGAATATGGTTTATGCAATTATTGGCGACGGAGAGGCACAGGAAGGACAAGTTTGGGAAACCATGCTGATTGCTCCGAATAAAGGCGTTAAGAATTTTATTGTGATGCTTGACAACAACAAGCAACAGCTCGATGAGTTCACCAATCATATCTCCTCCCTTGGCGATGTACGGCAAAAGGCTGAGGATTTCGGATGGTATGCGCTGACGGTGAACGGGCACGATCCGAACGCAATCGATGAAGCCATTGAAAAATGCAAGGCAGCGGATAAACCCGGATTTATCAACATGGAAACCGTAAAAGGCAAAGGTTGGCAGGCGAAAGAATGTGTATTAAACAATCATGCACTGCGAGGTCCTGCGTTTGCCGGTGTTGATGAAGTAATCGAAAATTTTCGCAAAGAACTTGCGGCAATGCAGTAAGAGCGGAAGGAGATAAGCGCCATGATAAAGTTAGTAAAAGAAAAGATTAAGGATATTGAACTGACGAAAGCGTATAGCGAGCAGTTGATTGCATTGGCAAAAGAAAATGCGATGATCGTTGATTTGGAGGCAGATGTAGGGAACTGTATCTTCGGCCCTGAATTTCAAAAAGTATTTCCCGAACGATACCTTGATTTAGGAATCTGCGAGCAGTCTCTTTCCAGTATTTCGGCCGGTATTTCTGCGGTGGGAATGATTCCGTTCTGCCATACCTTTGCGGTATTTGCTTCTCGCCGTATGTGCGATCAGAATTACATCTCCTGCGCATACGCAAAGAACAATGTAAAGATCGTCGGATCTGCACCGGGCATATCCTCCGGGGAAAACGGAGGAACGCACCATGCGAATGAAGATATTGCGCTTATGCGTCCGATCACAGATATTACGATCATGGAACCGGCCGACAGCGCGGCAATGCGCTGGGCGGTGAGAAAAGCGGCGGCAACCTTCGGTGTTTTTTACATTCGTGCAGAGCGCTATGGTCAGGAAAAGCTGTACGAAGATGACTCGGAATTCGAGATCGGCAAAGCCAACGTCCTGCGTGAAGGAAACGATGTGACCATCATTGCGGAGGGCAACTTAATGATCAAAGCGAGCCTGGACGCAGCTGAAATCTTAGCAGGGAAAGGTGTTTCGGCGTGTGTAATCGACATCTTCACGATTAAACCCATCGATGCAGAAATGATCGTCAAATCTGCGAAAGAGACGGGGGCCATCGTCACAGTGGAAAATCACTCCATCACTGGCGGCTTGGGCAGCGCGGTAGCTGAAGTCCTTTGCGAATCGTTTTGTGGTGTTCCGATGAAACGGATTGGCATTCCGAACCGCTTCGGCGAAGTTGCACAGCCTGAAGAACTGCAGAAAGTAATGCATATGACCCCTGAAGACATTACCGAGGCTGCGATGAGCGTTATTGCAGGGAAAAAATAATAACAAACCGAAATCAAAGGACGCTTATACCTTTTATGGATAAGTTGTCCTTTTCAAAAAATCAGTATGTACAACAATAAAGGATGACCGGGAAATGAAGCTGATTATCAATAAATATTCAGTATTAATTGCATGTGCGGCGGCGATGCTTGCAACCGGCGTCCATTATGTATGGAGTATTTTCCAATCCCCCGTGATGGAATACTTTTCTGTGACTTCTTCAAACGCTTCATTGGTATTTTACCTGTTTGTCTCGTTCAATGTCGTGGGAATTATTATCGGAGGGCGAATCTGTGACCATGTGGGACCGCGGTTGCCGGTGCTTATCGGCAGCTTGATTTACGTCGCTGGCTTGATCGCCAGCTCATTTGTTCCGCAGGATCAGTTCAAGCTTTTGTATTTAACATACAGCGGAATGGTGAGCTTTGGCGGCGGTTTTGTGTATACCTGCGCGATTTCCTGCGCAAAAATGTGGTGGCCGGAAAAGCAAGGGGTTGCAGGAGGATTTGTTGTAAGTATGTTAGGCGCCTCCACACTGGTGTTGACGCCGATCATCACTGCGCTGATCTCAAATCCTTCGATAGGTCTGATGAAGTCTTTCCGCGTATTGGGCTTATCTTTTCTCGTTGTGCTTGCTATTACGTTTTGGTTTATGCAATACCCGGATGTGGAGCCTGGCTCTGCTGGTCAGTCCGGACAGAATGTCCGCAGTAAAGAAACTACAATAAAGATTCTCAGAAACAAGTCATACTATCTACTGATGATTTGTCTGATCATTGGACCGTTTGCCTACAATACGGTTAACCCGCTGATGAAGATCCTTGGCGCGGAAAGAGGCCTGAGTGAAACTGTACTTGGATCGATGATCATGGTGAGTGGTATCGCTTCCGCGACGGGAAGACTGTTATTTGGCAAAATGTGTGACAACACAAGCTCAAGGAATGTTTTTTCAGTTTTGTTTTTGGTTTCATTTGTCTGCATATTAGGTCTTGCTTTTGCTCAAGGCAGGCTCTTTTATGGTTTGATCCTATTGTTAACCTGCGCATACGGCGGCATTGCCGGAATTACACCAATGCTAGCGGTTGACTACTTCGGCAGTGAAAATTCCGGCACAAGTTTCGGTATGCTGATGATTGCAGTGCTTTTTTCAGGCCTGCTTTCACCAGTCATCATCAGCGCTATCGCGACGCCAGAAGGAAAACTCACTGTTTGGAATTTTATCGTTGCTGCTATTCTATCAATAGTCGGACTGGTCGTTATCAGGATAAATCGAGTAAATAAAGATACTGCTGCTCTTGACACAAATACAGCAAAGGCAGAGAAATAAAAAGACTTCCCATGGAGATAATATGAAAGTTTTCAATGTTGAGCAAGAAATTGATTATTATGAGACTTTTAAAGATTTTGCCAATGATTTTTCTTTCAACGATACAGACCTGCTGTTTACGGAAGGCGTTCTGTACGATAACTATATTGAAAAGTGTAAACTGCCCTGCAATGTTTTGATCAAGGATGACTTCAGCGTAACGGAACCGGATGAAGAAACTATTGACAAGATATTGGAAGCGATCTGCGGAAAGAATATCAAGCGTATCATCGCCGTTGGTGGCGGTAGTGTTATTGATATTGCCAAGGCGATTCGGATCAAGGACGCATATCCGTTCGGCAGAATTTTGAAAAACGAGGTCCCGATCGAAGTCGAAAAAGATCTGATCGTGGTTCCTACGACTTGCGGAACGGGCAGTGAGATCACCTCGGGCGCAATCATTCTACAAAAAGGAACAGGACTCAAAACTATCATCCCGTTTTTCGGGCTTTCATCATCCAAAGCGGTTTTGATTCCTGAATTTATTATGGGGTTGCCTTTCAAGATTTTCATGTATTCTTCGATGGACGCTTTGGCTCATGCGATGGAATCATATTTGGCCAGGGGAAGAACAACGATTTTCAGCAGAGCTCAGGGTGGCATGGCGATCGAGCTGATCGTCAATAATTTCGTAAATATCGCCCTGAAAGGACAGGCATATCAAAAAGAATGCGCAAAGGAGGCCCTGTTTGCCAGTACGCTGGCCGGGATCAGCATGACCAACAGCAACTGCGGTCCGGTACATGCTCTGGCTTACCCGCTGGGTGAGGTATATCACATGTCACACGGTGAAGGAATTTATGAATTCCTGACACCGGTGATGAACCTTTATCAGAAGAAAGACTCCAATGGTGAGCTTTTGGTCAAATTGAAGAATATCATTATCCCGGTTCTGAGACAGTACAAAGATGACGTAAATTACGACAATGCTTTCAGCGTTTTGGAAGAAGTTCTGAACAAGGTTTACCCCAAACGCCCGTTGCACGAATGCGGTATGACGAAGGAAGATATTGTTCCCTTCGCGGAAAGCATCATCGAAACCAAGATGCGTCTGATTTCAACCGGATTTACCGAATTCACAAAACAGGATGCGATCGATATTTTCACC
>CALAEB010000322.1 GCA_937890875.1 uncultured Anaerolineaceae bacterium
GCAGGGGAAGCAGGCTGATCCCCGGCGCTTCGAAAATATGGAAAGGATTCTTTACAGTTCTTTTGTTTTTGCGCGAAGCGCAAAAACAAAAGAACTGTAAAGTTTTTCTTCTTATTCGAAAGACCTGTCTAAGTTTCGAATTGCAGGCTGATTTCCGAAAGGTATCGGAGCATTACGGGTAAACGGCGGCGGCCGGAGAAAAGACTGCGGCGGGCGGGCGTGATCCAAAGAAATTTTCTGCATGTCTGGATTTTGATTGGGGGATGGGAAGTGAGGTCCGGTTTAATATCGACGGGGAGAGAATGGAACTCTCCCCGGATTGTATTTTTCGTTTTGTGTTAATACTTACTGCACTTTTGAGTTTATTGAATTGGTTCGCCGGATCAGGTGCCCCTGGTATCCGGCGATATGCTGTTATTTTTTTTGATTATTCCGGAAGAACCCACTCGCCGTCTTTGACGATGTAGAATGTCGGGCCGGACGCGTTACATTCACCGTTTTCATTACAGGTGATTTCTCCGGTGATTCCCTTGTATCCGGAAACACCGCGGACATTTTTAACCAGTTCTTCCCGCGGAATATAAAGATTTCCGTCGTCTCCCAGAACGGCCGTTTCACGGATTGCATAAGCAAGAACATTTGCCGCATCGTAAGCAAACCAGGCGAAGGACGACTTGGAACCGGCTACCCGTCCGTATGTTTCGAGGTATTTTGCGTCAAATGCGTCTTTTTCCGGAGAGGCCGGCGGGATGGAAGATGTGCCGTAGATCCCTTCCGCGTTGGAGCCGGCTTTTTCGATAAATTCGATGCCGAAAGCGCCGTCATCGCTGAAGATAGGAACACCCGCTAATCCAACCTGAGCCAGCTGGTTGGCCAGCACCGCTAATTCCGCGGTGTAACCGCCGTAGTAGATGATTTCCGGCCCTTTGGAAGCGATGGAGGTCAAAACTGCGGAATAGTCAGCTTCGCCGGGTGTCAATGATTCATAAGCGACCGGCTCAATCCCTTTGTCCTGCAGTGTATCCCGGACAATATCGGCAATTCCTTTTCCGTAATCCATTCCATCGTGAAGGATTGCGATTTTGGTCAGTTTCAGATCATCCAAAATATACAGCGCGGAGAAATATCCCTGGTCGGCATCCTGGAAAACCACCCGGTTGAAAACCGTGTTGTCCGATGTCAGCTGGGCTCCAGTGGCCGATGGCGAGAGCAGTGGAATTCGGGCTTTTTCATAGATGGGGATGGCGGCGGCAGTTTCACCGCTGAGCGTATGACCGACAACGGCGGCAAAAGTGGAATCACTGGCCCATTTGTTGGCCACTGCTACGGCGGATTCCGGCGCACCCTGGGTATCTTCCGCGAGCAGTTCAAAAGCGAAACCTTCGAGCGGTTCCAACTGACTGACTGCAATTTTCGCGCTGTCAGCATTGTCCGAACCATACATCGCATATTCGCCGGTCATCGGTCCTGCGACACCAATTTTAATCGTTTCGCCCGGTTTGATAACGGCGCAACTGCCGGGTTCGCCGCATTCAGCCGGCGCATCCGCAAACGCACTTGCGCAGATACCCAATGAAAGCAGGAATACGATTCCGTATACAAAAAAAGATAAACGCTTGTTCATTATTTACTCCTTTCTAAAGTAAAACAAAGAAAAATGTATAAAGCAAACCAGACCAAAAGGCTTTGGCTGCTTCTCTACGCTGATTTTATTTTGTCGTTAAGATAGGCAGTTGGCACTGCAGTTACTAAAAAATACTAAGCGTTTCGCAAAAAACTGATTGATCGGCTTGGTTTGATAAAAATAGCCCTTGTTCGGACTTCGATTTGTCTTCTTTGAAAGACAAATACCTGAATATTTCGCCTGATTTACAAAGCAGATTCAACGGTTTATTTAATTTTTTCTGAAGTTACGAAAAGTGTGTGGCGTTGTTATAAAAATACTGTTCATCTCTATGATCAGAGATGGACAGTATTATAAAACAGGTTCGAATGATCAGATAAGATTGTTTTTTGAAAATGTGACAAATTATTTTGACAAATAAATTGTGAAAGGAAATGCGAAGAATCGCTTGTTCCGCCGGCAATTCGCAGTTTGATCAGGATTGTTATAAAGCATGCAGGCCTATATCGGAGAAAAATGGCGGGTTCATGGGTCTCTGTGGCTGCTTTAATTGTCTTCCTCCGATATCTCATATCCTCGCGCGGCAAACGCCTGCCGGACCCGTGTGAGGTCGATATGACGCATTGCCGCTCCTTTGGGGATTGTCATCAACCGGCCAACGGTTTGCAACATGCCGGGTTTGGTGATTTCCGCAAAACCCAATTCAGCCAGGATCTCCGCGACAGCGGGGTCCTGCTGGCACAATTCATACACGGATTTTGTGAGATCGATCTTCTTTTCGGGCATAGCTGTTCTTTTCCTTTTGCGTTGCTCAGATGTCTCTGAAAGCCGCGCTGTATTTTTGCGTGACTTTCCCATTTTCTCATATCATGTGTTGGTATGCTAAGTTTAGCAGCAATTCGGAATTCAAAAAAATTACCCGGGAGTAGTGAATGTGACTGCCGGTCCGGATTTCCGGCAATGCGGAATATGCTGAAGATATATGGAGATCGCTTTATTTAATTCGAAAAGATTTCCCAAATTTTGGATTTACGCGGATTTTATTCACCTCATAGCCTGCCGGCAAGTGGTTATAATCATAATCATGGCCGTGTATGCGAAGTTTGTATGAATAAGACCGGGGATGCCCTGGCCGTTGTGACCGCCGGGGTGCAACGCTGCCGGCACATATCATCGATTGAAAAATGACATGTTGAAATGATTCCCGGCTCATGAAAGGAACAATGATCCATGAAACTTGCGGAAGCGTTAATTGAACGGGCTGATTTGCAGCGGGAAATTGCGCAGTTGGAAAACCGAATGCGGCAAAATGTAAAGGTGCAGGAAGGGGATAAACCCGCTGAGGACGTTGAAAAACTGCTGCCTCAATATGAGCGAAAGATGGCAGATTTGGAGGGATTGATTATCCGAATAAATAAAACCAATCATGAAGCGTCGTTTGATACGGTGACTTTGGCGGATGCCATCGCAAAACGTGATTGTCTGAAAAGCAAGATTCGTGCTTATCGGGATCTGCATGAAGCTGCCTCGATTTCACAGGAGCGTTACAGTAACAAAGAAATCAAATTCATCCGTTGTATTGATGTGGCAACGCTGCAAGACAGGATTGATCATTTGGCAAAGGAATATCGTGAGCTTGATACCAAGTTGCAAGCGATGAATTGGGCGGTTGATCTTTTGGATTAGAAATAAAGCGGTAGTGGGATGAAAGGCGTAGCACAGCCCGGTAAGGGGCTATACTTACCAAAAAACCTGGCAGCTTCGGACAAAAGCAATTGGATTCGACTTCCATTCGATACAACTTATCGTCAAGAGAGTGAATGCTTACAGGTAAAGACTTATTGTTAGCACCGGTGCTGATTTCATTCTTCGAGGGTGGGTACGGGGCATATTTCAAACCACAGGCCAATTGCTGGACAGACGTTTTGATATAGATAAACAAATGCAAAGAACAAAAAGAACCGCAGCGTTACGCTGCGGTTCTTTTTGTTAACTGTCTTGTCAGATTTAGCTGATTATTTTGACGCGACGACCCACTGACCGTCTTCTACGATATAGAAGGTGGGGCCGGAGGCATTGCACTCACCGACCTCGTCACAGGTGATCTCACCGGTGATGCCCTGATAACCGGAAAGCGAGCGGACCGCAGTCACCAGCTCGGCACGCGGGACGTAAAGATTCCCGTCCTCACCGACGAAAGCGACCTGCTTAATAACATGGGCAAGCGCCTGAATAACGTCATATGAGAACCAGGGGAATGAAGTTTTCGTTCCGGCTTTGTGGCCAAGTGCCGCTTCATATTTTGCGTCAAAGGCCAGTTTCGCTTCTGAATCGGCGGGGATGGAGGTCGTTCCATAGCAGCCTTCTGCGTTTTCGCCGGCTTTCTCGATGAATTCTTCGCCAAATGCGCCGTCGTCACTGAAAACGGGGACGCCTTTCAGGCCCACCTGTCCGATTTGATTCGCGATCACTGAAAGTTCGGCTGTATATCCGCCGTAGTAGATGATCTCAGGCGATTTTGAAGCGATCGCGGTCAGAACGGCAGAATAATCCGCTTCACCCGGGGTTAAGGCTTCGTAAGCGATCGGTTCGACACCCATCTCAATCAGCGTATCACGGACTTTGTCAGCAATTCCTTTTCCATAATCCAGCCCGTCATGCAGAACGGCGATCTTTTTATATCCAAGTTCGTTCACGATGAACTCGGCGGCGAATTTACCCTGTGTCGCGTCCTGGAAGACGATGCGGTTGAAGACACTGTTATCTTCGGTCAGGTTGGCGCCGGTTGCGGAAGGTGAAAGCATCGGGATGTACGCTTTTTCCATAATCGGGATAACGGCAGCGGACTCGCCCGTCAGAACGTTTCCGGCAACAGCCACAAAAGTCGGATCAGTAGTCCATTTGTTGGCGATGGAAACCGCGGCTTCGGAAGATCCCACGGAATCTTCAGCCAGGAGTTCCCATTCAAAACCTTCCAGCGGCTTCAGGTCCTGGATGGAAAGTTTCTCGCTGTCAGAAATATCCACGCCATACATTGCGTATTCGCCGGTAAGCGGACCGGCAAGGCCGAGTTTGATTGTTTCACCCGGCTTAATGATTGCGCACGCTCCGTCAGCGTCGCAGCGGGCCGCATCGGCGACACCCGCGGCTTTTTCAATCGCGTCAACTGCATCTTCCGCGGCATCCTGGGCAGTGTCGACGACTGTTTCCACAGCGTCGGCCGCTTTTTCGGCTGCATCTTCAGCGATACCGGCTGCTTCTTCTGCAACTTCTTCGGATGTTTCGGCCACATCCGCTGCGACTTCTTCTGCTTTCTCGGCAACTTCTGTCACAGTTTCTGCTGCGGTAGTAGCGGCTTTCTCAGTTTCTTTTGCGCAGCCCGTCAGGACCAGCGAGAAAACGAGAAGAACGCTGACGATAAACAACATTGATTTTTTCATGATTTACATACTCCTTATAAATATGTTGAAAACGGTTTTTATTAAAGTATGGATCTGTTCGGAGTCAGATATTTGAAATCTTGAGACTGCTTTGCAAAAATCAACCCCTTTGGTGTACGATAAGGATCCCATACCAAAGGAGCTGATTTCAGCTCATATTTCGGATTACCGGTTCGGACTGCAATAATTTTCTACGGGCTCAGCCAGCCATTTGATTTCGTTGATTTGCCTGCCGGCAATCTGAATATGGCGGACACTTTCCCATTCTGAATTATCGGCAATGGTACCATTCAGAAATACTTTGTCAAGGGAAAGCGGAAAAGGTTATTACACAGCAGATTAACCGAAAACTTACGCCGATTAAACAAGAAACTGTTTATTGTACGGTATTGTAATATCCAGAAATTTGAAATGTGAAGAGGGCCTGTTTCTTTTCTATATGGTATGCTTTCTGTGGCGTCACCGGAAGACAAAAGAAAAACGAAAAAATGCCGGTGGAATAGACAGCGATTTGAAATCTGCGCGCCCTTTTTCGAGAATAAACGGAAAGCTTATGAGTGTCCCGTCTCTTCGTTTTGTGCAGAGACCGGAGATCCTCAGAGAATTTTTCTTTCAAAATCCGGTTTACTGGTGTAATATTGAGGGTTCTTGACTGAGAAATTCTGATTGTGTTATAATTTCCAGGCTAACCTGAGAAATTCGGGCTAGTATTTGCTGTGTGTTGGAATCATTGCGAAAATATCGCGTTTTTTGGACGGATTCGCTTTGATTGTGCGGAAACGAGGAATCGTATTATTTTTCTAGGAGGCTAATTAGAAGTGCCAACTATCAATCAATTGATCAGAAAAGGTCGAAAGACCCGACCAGCGAAGAGTAAATCGCCTGCGCTGCAGTATACATATAATTCGAGCAACCAGCGACGTACTCACGTGTCTGAAGGAGCTCCGCAAAAACGCGGCGTCTGCACGAACGTCAGAGCAACGACGCCGAAGAAACCGAACTCTGCTTTGCGGAAAATTGCCCGTGTCCGGCTGTCCAATGGTCTTGAGGTGACAGCTTATATTCCCGGTGAAGGTCATTCATTGCAGGAACACAGTGTCGTACTCGTGCGCGGTGGTCGTGTGAAAGATCTTCCAGGTGTACGGTATCATATTGTTCGCGGAACGCTTGACAGCACCGGAGTTGCAAAACGCGGTCAGGGTCGTTCGAAGTACGGTGTGAAACGCACCAAGAAATAATCAGTAACGGAGAGTATTAATGCGACGTACCAAACCTGAAAAAAGGGAAGTTCTTCCTGATGTTCGTTATAACAGCACTGTTGTAACCAATTTAATTAACCGGATCATGCGAAACGGAAAACGCAGCAACGCGACCCGTATGGTTTATGAAGCCATGGATGTTCTTAGCCAAAAGACCGGAAAGGATGGTCTCGAAGTTCTTGAAACCGCGTTGCGCAATGTCGGCCCCGTTATGGAAGTCCGCCCCCGCAGAGTCGGCGGTGCCACATACCAGGTCCCGATGGAAGTTCCTGTCAGCCGACGTCAGACTTTAGCCATGCGCTGGGTAATCGATTCTTCCCGTTCCCGCACAGGAAAGGCTTTCTCTGAATGTCTGGCCGGTGAATTACTGGATGCTTTTAACAATACCGGAAGTGCTATCCGCAAGCGCGAAGAAACCCATAAGATGGCTGAGGCAAACCGTGCCTTCTCCCACTATCGGGTTTAATTCTGAAGGGATAAATTGTTAATTACTTATGACTCGTGAATTTCCGCTTGAAAAGTATCGTAATATCGGAATTATTGCGCATATTGATGCAGGTAAGACCACCACAACAGAACGTATTTTGTTCTATACCGGCAAGACATATCGTATCGGCTCGGTCGACGAGGGTACAACTGTTACGGACTGGATGGTTCAAGAACGTGAACGGGGGATTACGATTGTATCAGCCGCAGTTACTGCCGAATGGAAGGACTACCGAATTAATTTAATCGATACCCCCGGACATATCGACTTCACAGCAGAAGTTCAGAGGTCTCTTCGTGTTTTGGATGGCGGGGTTGTTGTTTTTGATGCCACGCAAGGCGTGGAACCCCAGAGTGAAACCGTATGGCGGCAGGCGGATAAGTATGGTGTCCCGCGGATCTGTTTTATCAATAAGATGGATCGTACCGGCGCATCCTATGAAGATTCCATCGGGTCAATCCGAAAACGTCTGGGCGCGAATCCGATTGCCATGCAGATCCCGATCGGCAGCGAAAGCAAATTTACCGGCGTCATCGATCTGCTGAGGAAAAAGGCTTTCTATTGGGAAGATGAACTGGGCGTTGATATGGTTGAAAAGGACGTTCCGGAAGATCTTCGCGATGAAGTTGACGCGCGGCATGATCAGCTGGTGGAAGAAATTGCCGGCCTGGACGATGAATTGACCATTCGGTTTCTTGAAGGTGAAACACTTTCGATTGAAGACCTGATCGCCGGTTTGCGGCGGGCTGTAATCAGTGGAAAGTGTAATCCCTGTTATGCGGGAACTTCTCTGAAGAATAAAGGCATTCAACTCCTGCTGGACGCAGTTGTTGATCTGCTCCCCTCCCCGCTGGATATTCCCGCTGCGGTCGGGCATAGCCTTGACGAGTCAGCGGAGATTCTCTGCCCTACGGATGACAATGCACCGGCCGGGGCGTTGGTATTCAAAATTGTGAGCGATCCATATGTCGGAAGGCTTGCATATTTCCGGGTTTATTCCGGGACGGTGAAACAAGGCCAGATGCTGTTGAACCCGAAAAAAGGGAAAAAAGAACGCATTGGCCGCCTGATCCGTATGTATGCCGACCGGCGGGATGACATCACTGAAGTTTACGCCGGCGAAATTGCCGCCGTGCTGGGGCTGAAGGAAACCTTCACCGGCGATACGCTGTGTGATCCCAGCCATCCGGTAGTTTTGGAAGCCATCAGCTTTCCCGAACCGGTTATTTCCATCGCGGTGGAACCGAAGACAATTGCCGATCAGGAAAAAATTGGCCTGGCATTGCAAAAGTTGTCGGAAGAAGATCCGACTTTTGTGGTCCGTTCGGACGAAAACACCGGCCAGACAATTATCTCCGGGATGGGAGAACTCCATCTCGCGATCATCGTTGACCGGCTGATGCGGGAATTCCGGGTCGCGGCAAATATCGGCAGCGAACGGGTTGCCTATAAAGAGACAATCCGCCGGCCGGTGACCAAAGTCAGTTATAAATATTCCAAGCAGTCCGGCGGACATGGCCAGTATGGGCATGTTGTGCTGGATCTGGAACCGAATGATTCCGGGAAAGGGATCCTGTTCGAAAGCAAGATCATCGGCGGGGCGATTCCGAAAGAATATATTCCGGCTGTCGAAAAAGGCGTGCGGGAAGCGGCCGAATCAGGTCCGCTTGGAGGCTATCCGATGACCGACATCAAAGTGTCATTGGTCGATGGCTCTTTCCATGAAGTCGATTCAAGCGAAATGGCGTTTAAATTGGCGGGGAGCCTCGGGTTCAAAGAAGCCGTCGGAAAAGCCAGCCCGGTCCTTTTGGAACCGATCATGAAGGTTGAAATCACGATTCCGGAAGAATATCTGGGCGACGTTTTGGGACAGATGAGTTCCCGCCGCGGAGAAATTCAAGGGACGGATATTCATACCGGAAGGACGCAGGTGGTCCGTGCGATGGTTCCGCTTGGAGAAATGTTCGGATATGCGACGACCCTGCGCTCTTCAACGCAGGGACGCGGCGTATTCTCAATGGAATTTGATCATTATTCGGCAGTCTCAGAGTCGACTGCACAAAAAATACTTAATTCGTAATCAGTTTTCTTGAAGGAGAATTTTTTATGGCAAAACAACATTTTGACCGGACAAAACCCCACTTAAACGTGGGAACCATGG
>CALAEB010000323.1 GCA_937890875.1 uncultured Anaerolineaceae bacterium
GCGGCGGATTTTCCTGAATCTTCCTCCGACCATTCTCCGGACAGCGAAATTGGCAGGGTGGTGAGAAAGTTGAACGCGATGCGCAGACTGCGAAATGACATGGGATTCCTCCCTCTTATTGTATCTGAAAAATAGCCGGACGGGGGAATTGTTTCCGGTGATTCGAGCCTTGATAAAAGAACAGCGGTTTTCTCTTTCGATCAATCCGACGTTTGATATTCGAAGTTTCTTTAAATTTCGAGGGAAATGCCCATATTTCGAGTTCCTGGTCCCTCGATTTATGGTAAAAATAGGAGGGACCGGCCTGAAAAGGAGCTCGGTTTGAATCCGGGTGTGACGGCATATCGGGTCGGGTTCCGAAAAAACAAATCAAGAAAGAAGAATAGAAATGAATTTTCCTGATATCCCCTCAATCAGCAACGAAGCGCGGGTCGCTGCGAAACGTCGTCAGGACTCGCTGACAAAACCTTTGGGAAGCTTGGGCCGGCTTGAGGATCTCTCTGTCGATCTTGCCGGAATGACCGGGCAGGAAATCCCGGACTTTTCCCAAAAGTCGGTGATTCTGCTGGCGGCGGATCATGGTATCGCGAAAGAAGGCGTCAGTCCGTATCCGCAGGAAGTGACCCCGCAGATGGTGATGAATTTTCTCAATCAGGGCGCCGCGATCAATGTGCTGACCCGTCAGGCCGGCAGCCGGGTTGTGATTGTTGATATCGGCGTGAATTATGATTTTCAGGCGATTCCCGGTATTCTGCATAAGAAGATTGCCTGGGGAACCGAAAATATGCTGCATGGGCCGGCTATGACACTGGAACAGGCGGAAGCCGCGATCCAGGTTGGGATGGATGTGGCCAATGATTTGATCGGTCAGGGGCTGCAGCTGGTTGCGACCGGCGAGATGGGAATCGGAAATACCACGCCTTCCGCTGCGATTACGGCTGTGATGACCGGCCGACCGGCAGCTGAGGTAACCGGACGTGGGACGGGGCTGGATGACGCCGGATTGGTGCGGAAAATCGGCCTGATTGAACAGGCAATTGCTTTTAATCAGCCGGATCCGAAAGATCCGATGGATGTGCTCTGCAAAGTCGGCGGGCTGGAAATCGCCGGTATGGCAGGTGTGACGATTGCGGCGGCTGCCCGCCGTGTACCGGTTGTACTGGATGGGCTGATCTCAACCGCGGCGGCGGCCATTGCGGTTGGACTTGTTCCGGAAGTGAAGCACTATCTGGTCGCCGGACATCAGTCGGAAGAGATTGGACATCGGATTCTGTTGGATCAACTCGGGCTGAGTCCGCTGCTCCGGCTCGACATGCGGGGCGGCGAAGGAACCGGCGCTGCGCTGGCGTTTCATCTGATCGATGCCGCTGTCAATTTATTGCGGGACATGGCCACGTTCAACCAGGCCGGGGTCAGCAATAAGAGCTGACAAATTTTTTCTCCTTATTCGAAAGGCCTGTCTGAAATTTCGGATTGCTGTTACAGACTGCGCAGGATTGAGCGGATCATTTTCGGATACAGCGCGTTGATAAGAAGCGTCCCACCGCCGTTCATGCTTTCGTTGGTCAGAAAAGCAATCACCAAATCCCGCATGGGGTCGATCAGCAGGTGGATCCCGTTGGAGCCGGCGAAGCCAAAAGATTCGGAACTGAGCGGAGCAAAACTGCCGGCCGGATCAGCCGACCAGAGCTGGAACCCCAGCCCGAAGGGAGCGCCATCGCCGGTCTCAGCGGTCTGGATATGGGTCATCGCGAACAGGCTTTCCGCTTTCAGAAAATCGGATCCGGAAAGGAAGGCTTCCCCAAAGGCCGCCAGTTCGTCCGCAGTGCCGAACAGCCCGGCATGGCCGCAGACTCCGCCGAAAAATGCGCTGTTCCGGTCATAAACTTCACCGCGAAGCCGTCTGTGACGCCAGACAGAATCCAGCGTCGGCGCAATTCCTTCTTCCGGCAGCGGCAGCGGCACGTTCTGCTGCGGATCAAGCGGACGGAAACTGATGTCCGTCAGGTTCAGCGGTTTCAAAACCAATTGGTCCATGGCTGTGCTGAGGTCGGTTTTGCACAGTGTTTCAATCGCCCAGCCGATCAGCATATACGCGCTGTCGGAAGGCTGAACGTCCGAATCCGGCATAAACTGGAATCCGCTGCCCAGCAGGGAGTGCTTTGCCGAACAGGGGCTTTTTTGCTGGTACAGCTTCTGGCGGGATTGAATGCCGGAACTATGACGAAGCAGCTGCCGAAACGTGATTCCGGCGGCATCCGCCGTTTCACTGTTTGGGAAAGCCGGGGCGGCCAAAGAACCGGTCTCCGCAGGCATCCCGCTGCTTTGAACCGGGCGCGGGCCGCTAAATTCCCGCAAAACGGCGCAAACCGGATCGTCAACCTGGATGATTTCATAATCGACCAGCCTCATCAGCGCCGCGGCGGTGAAGACCTGGGTAAGGTCGGAAAAATCGAACAAAGTCAGCGGATTTGCCGGAAAATACTGCCCGTCCCATCCAATATTTCCATAGGCCTCGGAAAAAACGGTTTCTCCCGCTTTTTTGACGCAAATCTGGACTGCGGACGGCAAACGGCTCTTTAACACCCGTGAAAGAATTGATTTGACGGAGGCGAATGGCTTTCGTGTAGGCAGTGTTTTATAGGCTGACAAGATGGTTCCAATCTGCGCTTTTTCAAGTAGAACTGATCCCGGTTATTCCGCAGTGCTGTTCCTGCGGCTCGATTCCGACTGGCGCTGCCGTGATTCGAATCAAAAAGCACGTGCTCACCGTTTTATCCAAAACCGATTGCCATGACGCGAACCGCCGCTTGGATTCGATAGGATCACGGTGAAAAATATATTAAAAGAAATTCCGGTTTTCCGCTTTGTTGACCGGAATTTGTGGGTCCGGAAGGAATTCAGCTGAAACCTCCGGACAAAAACGGATGAATGCTTCGTAAATTTCAGACAAATTTACTGATCTGCCGGAAATTCGCGGTAAGCCCCGAAAAACTGTATTTTATTGCGAATCTTCCGAAGAATGCGGAAAGTCCGCTGACAAATCACGCAAATTTCAGTGAACAAGACCCAAGGTCCGAATTACTGCTATCTATTTAGAATATTGAAAAAATATTGAATTGTCAAATAGTATTAAATCTATTTTCCGTATGACATTTATTCCTTTTCATATTGCATTATAATTTAATCCCGTATTTACAAATGATTTTCAGATAGAGAAAGGCTATACGGAACAGCGGAGAAACGCTGAAAAAAATTATGAACCCCGGCAGTTGTACCCCATCGGCATTGGACATGATGTTTTTGATCCTATTGATCGTTTTTTTTATTTTTGATTTACTGCTGGCGGCGATATATTTCGCATATAAAACTGCCAGAGACTCAGACCTTTTTGAGAGCAGTGAGCATAAACGCCTGAAAAAAACACTGGCGGTCAGATTGCTCGAAATTCCCCAACTGATTAACGTACTGCGGATTGGCTCCAGATTTTTCAGTATCGCTTTTGCGGTACTGCTGAGTTTGTTTGTTTTTAATTTTTTCTGCCTCCGTTTTTCAGTTTGGCTCTCCCTCCTGGTTTCGCTGGTTTTTGCTTTTGTGCTGATGCTGATTGAATCAATGGCCGGCGCGCTGGCATCCCATTCCCCTGCGGGCTGGGTTTCCCGCACTTCCCGGATTTGTCAAATCGTTTATCATCTGTTCAACCCGGTGTACCGGCTGTATCAATACTTTTTCCCGGAAGAGAAGGGGTATTCGCAGGCGATTAATGAAGTGGAGACGCACCTGCGGGATTGGGTTGAAAACGTCCCTGAAAATGCGGTGCTGAAAAAAGAGGAGCGGAAAATGATGCGCTCCATTCTTCATTTCAGCGACACTCTGATCCGGGAAATTATGATCCCGCGCATTGATATGGTCGCGATCGATGTGGATACCGATATCGATGAGGCTGCCCGGATGGTCCTGTCTTCCGGCCATTCGCGGCTTCCGGCCTACGAAGGCGATGTTGATAATATTGTCGGCGTCCTCTATGCCAAAGATCTGCTGAAAATTTACCTGGAGCACGAGGAATCGCAATCGCTTGAACTGCGTTCGTTTCTGCGGCAGCCCTTATTCGTCCCCGAGGCAAAAAAGATCGGGGAATTGCTGAACGAGATGCAGAATTCCGGCATCCATATGGTCGTGGTGGTTGACGAATATGGCGGTACAGCCGGTATTGTTTCGATGGAAGATATTGTGGAAGAGATTGTCGGTGAGATCCGTGATGAGTATGATGAGCGGGAGGAACAGTTGTGCCGGGAAGTCGGCCCGGACAAGTTTTCCTTCCTTGGCCGGATCGATCTGGATGATGTCAATGAATATCTTGGCACGCATATTACAAAAGAATCGGCGGACACATTGGCGGGATTTGTTTATTCCCAGATCGGCAAAGTGCCTTCCGGGGATGAAACTGTTGTCGTCGAAGACTGGGTTTTCCGGATTGAAGAACTGTCCGGGAACAGGATCCGCCGCGTACTCGCTGAAAAATTAGACCGGGACGACCCGGACAACGAAGAGAAAAATACGGCTGATGAGTGAGAAAACGAAAGAATTGATTCAGGCCGCGCTGTCAGTCCGGAAACGGGCCTATGCGCCATATTCGCAATACGCTGTCGGTGCCGCATTGCTGACGAAAAGCGGCAAAATCTATACCGGCGTCAACATCGAAAACGCTTCCTATCCGCTTTCGATCTGCGCGGAGCGGACTGCGATCTTTAAAGCCGTCAGTGAAGGCGAGCTGATGTTCGATACGATCGTGATCGCGACAAAAAATGGCGGTTCGCCCTGCGGCGCCTGCCGTCAGGTGATGGTGGAATTCGCATCGGACATGACCGTGATCACCGTAGATGAGCAGGGACAGATTGTGATGCAATCGGACGTCGCGGAGATTTTGCCGGGAGCTTTCGACCGGAAAAAACTTGAATAGCAGGTTATGGAAAGGTCGATCCGGGTTCAGGGGCTGGTCCTTCATCATTATAATTATGGCGAAGCCGATCGGTTTGTGCGGCTGCTGACCGCGGAACGCGGGAAAATTTCCGCGCTGGCCCGCGGCGTCCGGCGGATGAATTCCAGAAAAGCCGGCCATCTGGAACCGTTTACACTGGCTTCAGTCCAGCTTTCGAAAACCCACAGCTCGGTATGGGTCATCGATCAGGTTTCGACAATCGAATCTTTTCCGGGTATTTTGGGCACATTGGAGCGGGCGGCACTGGCCGCCTACGTGACGGAACTGACGGACCGTTTTGCCCTGGAGGAAATGGAAAACCGGGCGCTTTTCTCGCTGGCTGTGGAGACGATCCGGCGGATTGCCGTAATAGAGGACCCTTTTCCGACACTGCGGTATTTTGATCTGAGGCTGTTGGACCTGGCCGGGTTCCGCCCGGATTTTCAGCATTGTGTGATTTGCCGGAGTGTGGTGCAGCCGACGAACCAGTTTTTTTCGGCATCGCTGGGCGGAATTGTCTGTCCGGCCTGTCAGCGCCATGAGGCTGCCTGCCGCCCGATTTCCGTGCGGACACTTAAATTCCTGCGTTATTATCAGAAGTCGAGTTTTAAAGAAGCCGCGGCCGCGGGCTGGCCGCAGGACATCCGGACGGAGGGCGAAAATATACTGACGGATTATCTGGCTTTTATTCTTGAGCGGAAGATTAATAGTCAGGAGTTTCTGGAAAATATCCGGAAACAGCGCTGAGTCGCGTGTGAGCAATTCAAGATAAGACAGCCTTCAGTTTCGATAATAATCATGGCTCGATCGAATAACAGCATATCGTCATAAAAAAACCGTCCGCGAGCGCGGACGGTTTTTTTATGACGATTGTCTTCAGACTACTTTACTTCCCATTTTTCCCAGCGTTCATAGCCGGTGACGGATACCGGGATGCTCAAACGCGGATTCATCAGGATGTAGGAATTATTCCAGCTCAACGGGCTGAGAACAGCCGCTTCGATCAGC
>CALAEB010000324.1 GCA_937890875.1 uncultured Anaerolineaceae bacterium
AACTTCCGATCATCACATCCAGTTTCCGCGGCGGCACCCTGTAATCAGCTCTTTCGCCGGGGTTTCCCCACTCGATACTTGGGACAAACTCTTCTTTTACCCAAGGATCCGTCAGCAGCTGGGTCATCGCGTTTGCGATCAGCGTGCTGTTATTTCTTTCGCTCAAAAGATAAGACGCTTTGGCGTAGCGGAAAACAAGGATAATGACACAGACAATCACTGAACAGGCGGTAATCAAAAACGTGATCTGCCACTGGATGCTGTTCAGCTTTCGCCTCAGCTTTTGCAACTGCTGTTTTAATACGGTCATTTTCCTGTTTTCCAGTCACATCCAAAAAATTATTCAGTGCGCAGCGCGATAACCGGCTGAAGCTTTGAGGCCTTGTCTGCCGGATAAATACCGAAGAACAGGCCAATCGCTACGGAGAACAGCGTCGACCCGGCGATGAATACAGGGCTGAAGGATGCCTGAAGCGTGGTCCCGCTGAGTGTCGCAACATAAGCTGGCCAACCCAAGCCCGAACAGGATCCCCAGAATACCGCCCACCAGACTCAGGACGGAGGATTCCACCAGGAATTGCATCCGGATATCTTTGTTTTTTGCCCCGAGCGCCTTGCGCAGACCGATTTCTTTGGTCCTTTCCGTTACGGTGACCAGCATAATGTTCATGATCCCGATACCGCCGACCAGGAGGGAAATTCCGGCTACCCCACCGAGGAACAGCACGAAAGTACTCATAATTGAATTCAGCGTATCCAGCAATTCCTGCATGTTCATGATGGTGAAGTCGTTCGGATTGCCTTCAAAAATTCCATGCCGGGTGCGCATCAGTTCCTCGATCATGGTCTCCGCTTCATTCAGAGTATACGAGTCTTTGACCGTGATCGTAATCTGGCTGACGCTGTTTTTCTGCCGGGTCATCAGGCGGTTCTGCGCGGTTGTGATCGGCATGTACACGACCTGATCCTGGCTGGTACCCAGAGAAGAGCTTCCTTTGGATTCCAGAACGCCGATAATCTTATACGGCTGTCCCATAATCCGGACAGTTTCACCCACGACGCTGCTGTTGGTATTATTGAACAGCGATTCACTGATTTCCGAACCAATGACAACCACCATGGATTTTTCATCCATGTGTTCCTGTGTAATATAAGTGCCCTGCGCGACAGTGTAATTGCTGACGGTCAGATAATCGGGGATAACGCCCTCAATACTGGATGAGACGGTGTTGCCGTTGCTTTGGGATAAAGTATACGTCGCGGACACAATCGGAGCGGCAATTTCCACACAATCCAGCGCCGCCACAGCCTCCACATCAGAGTTGGTCAGATCCTGCGCGTTCCGGACATTTTCGGTAAAGTTTCCGGGGGACAGATACAACGTATTCGTTCCCAATGAACTCATTTGTTCATTGATAGAATTTTGAGCGCCCTGTCCGATGGACATCATCGCGATCACAGCGCCGACACCGATGAAAATCCCCAGCATCGTCAGCATGGAACGAACTTTATTGGAACGCAAATTTCTCAGCGCCTCTTTAATCAATGTTGTTATTGTCATTGGGCATCCTCTTCGCTTGACTCGGAAGATTGGTCCGAATCTTTCTTTTTCTTCTGGCCTTTTTTCTTCTTGCCCTCTTTTTTCTCTTTGCCGAAAGCTTCCGCTAAAGCGTCTGCGGCGGAAGATGTTTCCGCTTCGTCTTCAACAAGCTCGTTATTGACACCAAACGCCTCAGCCAGCGCACCGGCAGCGGATTCGTTTTCATCTTCCACCTGGGCGTCCTGCTCCACCACTTCTTCACCCTGTATGGGCTGAGCGGTCTCGTTCGGAACAGATTCCGCTTGCTTTCCGTTTCCATTGCCGTTTTCGTCTTTGACCTTGGGGTTCTGGTATCCGGTTACATCGCTGAAATCGGGCTTGGCCCAGGTTTTTATAATTTCCTGTTCTTCCTCGGTACCTAACATACCGTCAAATACGCTGATCACCCGAGGAACCTGCTTTCCGATTTTCGGATCATGCGTGACCATAATAATGGTTTTTCCCTTGTCTCGATTCAGACTGATCAAAAGCTGCATAATCTCTTTCCCGGATTTGCTGTCCAGGTTACCGGTCGGCTCGTCCGCCATAATGATTTCGGGGTCATTAACCAATGCGCGCGCAATCGCGACCCGCTGCTGCTGACCGCCGGACAGCTCCTTGGGCTTATGCC
>CALAEB010000325.1 GCA_937890875.1 uncultured Anaerolineaceae bacterium
AATTTTGTCCCCGCCGGAAAGCACGGTCCCGGCCGGAATACGGTCCCGTGTCGCAACATGCAGATATAACATCACCCAGCCGGTTTCTTCGAATCCGTCCCCATCCATATCAACCACAACCACGCCTTCCGACGAGCGGACAACAATGCCAGGAGCCGTTGCGGTAACCCATAGTTTCGAGACGGCACAGCCATGTTCGGCGGAAGGCGGAGCAAAATCCAACGCGCCGTACGGAGAACCGGTATTCCAGGATTGATGCGGCCCGCCGGTCAAAGCCCATCGTTCCGAGCCGGAAAAGGGCAGAAGCATTTCGATCTGCTGCAGGCGGGCATTCAAACCATTGGGATCCGGAGAATAGTCGTCCCAAACGTTGCCGAAAAGTGCTATGAAAACAGCGTAAAAGCCATTCTCGCCATAAATCGCCGCGTCAATCTCATTCCAGGCATAAATTTGGGAGAACAGGTATTGGATTGCGACCGAACCAGCGTTCAGAGAGGGTTCAAAATAAATCGGAGTGTCCGGTTTCGGGTATTTATAAAATGGGATCTCATCAATCGTTGCATACCGCCACCCATAATACCCTGTCGAAAGGACCCCGGCCACCCAGGTCATCTGTTTGTATAATCCTTTCCGGCTGATATCCATCCACCCCATCGGATAATCCATTTCCGCAGCAGTAACCGGGTGGGAATAAACCCAATGACTTTTGTACTCCAGCAGCGCCAATAAAATGATCGGATTGATCGAGTAATCCCGGGCAACCCAGTCAATAATTTCACTCCCGCTCATCAACCCGCGGGAAGTGAACTCCTGGTAGCGGGACAAATAACCGTTCGCGTTGGCAATCTCCTGTGCGATATTGTAATCGGTAGCCGTTTCTGAAAAAACGATATATTCATCAGGAACGATTTTGACACCGGAAAGCGTAGCCCGCGTTTTGGGAGGAATAAAGAGCGATATATTCGGTTCAAGAAATCCGTCAGGTTGAACCGGTCCGATCGCGGAAATTCTGCTGACCACCGTGCCAAAACGGCGGGCTATTGTTTCGAGTGTATCTCCATTCTGTGTCAAATAAAGGATGCGCTCTTTTTCAACCAGTGCCAGATCCGGAAAATCCTGTGAAATGACCGGCACCGGCTGTGCCGGTTCCTCCGTCGGGACAGCCTCCGGTACCGGCGTCGCATTCGGGTCGGTCAAATCCACCGGATAGGTATTCCGCACCAACGGCACCAGTGTGTTTTCCGGATACGGCGTAGTCGTCGGAATAGGCTGCAGGACATAAGGTTCCCGGGTAGGAACAACAGTCGCCGTCGGCGCCATCGGAACAATTTCCACCGGAGCGCTTTTTGTCGCTTCAGCGCTCATTTCCGGTAAAACCGCCAACGCGCCCTGATCCGGATAAATCGTTTCAAGCGCAATTTTCGTAAGTTCAATTTGAATTGCGACTTCCGTCAATTTCGCCGGGCTCGAAACGGAACGCGTACAAGCGGATAAGGTCAATAAAATCAGGAAAACGATAATCAGGAAAGGGTTGAAGTCAGCGAGAGATTTCACTTTCTTCAGTTTTATAATACCAAGCCTCAACAAGTTTGCCATTTTTTTCCAGATATCCGTCATATTGTGTCCCGGTTGAATAAACTTCCCAACCGCTCAGGATCATAGGAAACGCTTGGTCGATTGGAATCCACTCTCCATTATACCTTCTCGCGAGATGAACATGCGAACCGTTTGCGATTCCTCCCTCACAGGATGGGTGCCCAAGCCGGTCGCCTGTTTTCACTTCCGAACCGGCTTCGATTCTGTCCCGTATTTCCATATGCAGATAGATCAAAGTCCATCCGGTCCGCAGGTCATCATCACCGTCCAAATCCTGAATCACCAGTCCATCCTGAGAATACACCACGCTTCCCGGAGCGGCCGCGGTCACCCAATAATTGCTCAGGCTGCAGCCTACAGCGTCCGGCGGGGCAAAATCAACCGCACCCCAGGGAGTTCCGGACGCCCATCCGACGTGCGGTCCACCGGTATACGACCAGATCTCGCCGGGAGCAAAAGGGAGCTCAAGCGGCGGAACCGATTCCGGATTGTTTTGATAGGGAAATACGCTTCCAGTCTCTCCGAATAATTGTTGATAAGTGAACAAAAAGCCATTCTTTGAAACCGCATACATCCAGTCATCCTTGCCGAAAATCTGGCTGAACAGGTACTGCAGTGCGGCCGTACCGGGATTGATGTCAGGAGCCACGGAAACGACCGTATCGTCGGCCAGGATCCACTGGTTGATCCGATTCATTTTCCAATAATAGAAACCGTAATTCAGGGTGTCCGCCGCCCAGGCAAGCTGCCTGGCAAGCGGCTCATAATACGTCCCCTTATGAACAATCGCGCTGTTTTTCTGATTTCCGTTGGGTTTCCCGGCGCTGACGCTTTTCGTTTGAAATTCCATCAAGGCAATTAACACGCGCGGATCAATCGAGTTTTGAATCGAAACTTGCCGGAGAATTTCAACTCCGCTTCTGGGGGAAAATGGCGCTGTTGAGACTTTTCCCGCGCCGGGTACCGGCGTCGGCGTCGGTTCAAGATAATTCGCCAGATATCCACCACTGTAATCGGCGACCCAGGCCGTAACTTCAAAATTCGTTGACGCAGGGCCATAAAGAAGCCGTTCATCCGGCAACAGCTGCACACCGGCATCCTGAAAATCGGGAATCTGAGCCGGAATCGACAAATTTTGCCCGACTGAGATCAGATCCGGGTCTTTGAGCTGGTTTTCTTCAATCAACGCATTTTTTGAAATCTGATAAGCCGAGGCAATTATGGTGATCGTTTCACCGTCGGCCACAACATGCGCAGTCGGCATTGTGCGCAGGGTCGGAACCGCGCTAAGGCTGAATTGCGGATGCACGGGCTTTGACGCCGGCTGATCCGAGGTTGGTTCAGGCGTGGAGGAAGGGCGCCATTCCGGTGTTTCCGGCGTTGCCGTCCACGGGTTTTCCGTCAGCGCAGCGGCAGTCAGGGACGCGATCGGGTGTTCCAGGTTCAATGGTTCCACCCGGCTGACTCGTTTTTCCGGGAAACATCCCAAAGAAGAAAAAGCAAGCAAAAATAATATCAGAAACCAAAAAAACCGTTTCATAATCTTCGTTTTGGTAAAGATTTCAGTCATTTGTGAAACAGATCAAAAACAGCGCAGCCGCTTGTATTTACCTGCCGCGCTTTGGAAAGAATTGAAAATGCGGCAGGCAAAAAACGGCTACACACTAAAAGTCATCGGTCTGCCGCCGAGCAGATGATAATGGAGATGAAAAACCGTTTGGCCGGCGTCCGGGCCGTCATTCACAATGACGCGATAGCCGGTTTCGCCGATGCCCTTTTCACCGGCAATCTTTGCCGCTGCCAGCAGAATATGCCCCAGCAATGCGGCGTCTTCCTCCCGGCAATCGTTCAGATCCGTGTAATGGCCATTCGGAATAATCAGAATGTGAACCGGCGCTTTCGGAGATAAATCATAAAATGCCGTAACTTTTTCATCCTGATAAACTATCTCGGAAGGGATCTCGCCCTGCGCGATTTTACAAAAAATGCAGTTTGAATCATATGCTTTCATCATAACCCCGGTATTTCTCCTGTCACAGGTTTACAGACGATATCATAATATTCCAATTCGACATCCCGGTTGGCATAAATGGCCTCTTTCGCCGCCTTGCCGATCTGCCGCACCGTATCGATATGCTCGGTCGCGTCCGGACTCCAATAACGCGGAATGACAAAAAGCGGATCATACATGCCGTCCGGGAGGTAAGACGGCCTTCCCGGATCCGCCTCATCATCCAGCGGCACCCAGTTATACATGACAGGCCCGCGCGGGCTGACCGTGAAGCCGGCTTCATATCCCAATTCTTTTGCGATTTCAATCGGCCGCGCGCCAAAAGATCCGCCCGGCCAGATGATCGCTTTGGGTGTTTTCCCAAAATGCTCCTGGATCCGGTCGATCGATCCCTGCAGTTCACTGTAAATATATTCATCCGACGAAGCGTCGGACATATTTTCGTTATGAACCACACCATGCGCCTGATGGTCGACATAACCGGCCGCTTCGATCCTGGCATTTTGATCCCATAAATCCTGGGTCGTGGCATCCGCGCTGATCCACGCGTTCACAACTTTCCAGCCATATTCTTGATAAGCCGGCAAAAAATAATTTTGGAAATATTCTTCAAAGTGACGGTCATCGGAGATCAACAGGACGGAACGGGGCGGAATTGCGTCGTTGTACTTCATGAAATTGATAAACTGGGTCATATCGATGGCCTCAAAACCCTGATTATAAAGATCCGCAATGATCTGCTTCTGTTTCTCAGACGAAATCTGGTTGTCCAGCGTCACAGCGCTGTCGTCCCCCGCAACAATGGAATGATACATAATCGTCATGACAACC
>CALAEB010000326.1 GCA_937890875.1 uncultured Anaerolineaceae bacterium
GGTATCAGCCGAAACCGCTTCGCCCCATTTTTCAGAGAAACCGAAACAACGCTGGATTTCCGCCCGCGGAATCCACATCCACACTGGACGAAGCTTCGTCCGGCTGCACAGGAAGACATCAAGCTCATTTGGGAGCCGGCACGCTTCTGCTGGGCAGTCGATCTGGCACGGGCCTGGCTGTTGAGCGGGAATCCATCCTACAAAAACATTTTCTTTGAACAGGTACGCCGGTTTACCCGTGAAAACCCTGCCGGCTGCGGCGAAAATTGGCTGTCCGCGCAGGAAGCGGCCATCCGTATCATTCTGTTCTCTTTCTGCGGGAGCCTGTTCCTGAATGGAACTGATCCGGAAGAGCCGGAGCGCAGGTTTCTGGCGGAAGTGATCCGCACGCATGCCGAACGGATTCCGCCGACGCTGTCTTACGCCCGCGCTCAAAATAACAATCATTGGCTGAGCGAAGCGGCCGGATTGATGACCGCCGCCTGCGTCCTGCCGGATGCGGCACAGGCGGAAAAATGGTTCGCCACCGGCTGGAAGGAATTCCGCCGGGCGCTGGGAAAACAGATCGCGCCGGACGGAGCTTATATCCAAGCCAGCACAAACTATCACCGCATGATGCTGCAGCTGGTGTTGTGGGTGGATTTTCTGCTGCGCATGAAGCGCCTCAGCTGGCCGCCAGCACTGCACGGAAAAATCCGCCACGCGACTAACTGGCTGGTCCGCTGGACTGACTGTAGCAGCGGCCAAGCCTGCAACCTCGGTCATAATGACGGTACGCTGCTATTCGCAACCGGCGGGGAATACGCCGATTACCGGCCGACGCTGCAGGCGCTCAGCCGCCGTTTCTGCGGACAGCCGCTTTACCCATCCGGCCCCTGGGATGAACTGGGCCGCTGGTTCGGCGTGCAAACTGCAGAATCCCCGCGGGAAATGCAGTCTCCCCAACCGGACAGCATTTTTAATGACACCGTCCTTCACGTCGGGGAGCGATCGGACTGGGGACTGATACAAACGCTGGGATACAAGGGCCGCCCCGCTCATGACGACCAGCTGAACGTTCATCTCTGGCACAGCGGGCAACCCGCCGCATTGGACGCCGGGACGTACCAGTATAACGCGCTTCCGCCCTGGAACAACGGGTTGAAAACCGCTTTTGTGCATAATCTTCTGTTAGTGGATCGCATGGAGCCGATGACGGACGCCGGGAAATTTCTCTGGCTGGATTGGGACCGAGCCCGCGTTCTTGAGCGGAATGATCATTCGGCTGTCGCAGAGCACACGGCGTTCGAGAAAATCGGTTTAAAGCATGTGCGCAGGCTTGAGAAAACGACCGAGGGCTGGCAGATCGTCGATCAGGTAACCCCGCTCACGCCGCCAGATCCATTGATCCATCACTATCGGCTGCACTGGCTGTTAGCTGACCAACCGTTTGAAATGATGCCCGGAAACGGCGAATTGGGATTGAGCACTGCGGTATTTGCGCTGCGCTTCGTCTGCGCTTCTGTGCCATTGGAAATCCAGTTGATCCGTGCCGGCGAAACGGTTTTTGCATCCGGAAATATGGCTGAACCGGAAGAGATTCAGGCGATTTCCGGCTGGTTTTCGCCCACTTATGCGGAGAAAAAACCTGCGCTTTCGGTGATCGTGACTGCTTCCGGCCTGGCGCCTTTCACCATCCGGAGTGAATGGCGTTTTTTCTGAGTACGCCAACATTCCAAGCCGGGCGACATGCCCTCTTTCGGCAACTTAATGCTTTTGACACGCGAACCAAATGTGGATTTTTCCTTTCGAATAAAATTATTTCTCTCAAACTTCGAACTGCCGGTTGAACCGCTGATTAATAACGGAGTTCATAAACCCGATGATATAATCAGGTGACGATTTATGCATATTCTACTCATTCATCAGGCTTTTGTCACCAGCGGGGACGCCGGCGGGACCCGCCACTACGAGCTGGCGCAGCTTCTCGCCAGGCAGGGACACCGTATCTCCGTCATCACCAGCAACCTCAGCTATCTCACCGGGACACAAAAGAACGCCGCCGGTCAACCGGCAACGGACAAAACCGCCGGCAATATCCGAATTCATACCAGTTATGCCAGTGCGGGACTGCACAAAGGGTTCCTGCCGCGCCTTTTTTCCTTTTTCAGCTTCATGGTCACAGCCTTCTTCACCGCGCTCTCCGTTCCGGATGTCGATATCGTTTGGGGAACGTCTCCCAACCTTTTCCAGGCGCTGACCGCCTGGCTGAGTGCGCGCTGCAAACGAAGCAGGTTCCTGCTTGAAATACGCGACCTGTGGCCGGATTTTGCCGTCGAATTGGGTGTCTTAAAAAATCCGCTGCTCATCGGCTGTTCGCGCGGACTGGAAAAATTCCTGTACCGCCATGCCGACCGGATCATCGTCAATTCTCCCGGGTTCATCCAGCACATTGTGCAGAAAAGCGGAAAAACAGCGGTCCTGATCCCCAACGGCGCGAACTGCGAAATGTTCACCGCTGCCAGCGATAACGGCGCCGCATTCCGCCGTCAACACGGGTTGGAGACCGCCTTTGTCGTCATGTATTGCGGCGCGCATGGGCCGGCGAACGATCTGGATGTGGCGCTGGACGCGGCCGAATTGCTTCGTGAAGAGCCGGCGATCCGATTTGTTTTTGTTGGCAGCGGGAAAGACAAAGACCGTCTGGTCGAATCCGCCGGAGAGCGAAATTTGCGGAATGTGGTCTTTGCCCCGCCGGTTTCAAAATCGGGCATGCCGGCGGTTTTGGCTGCCGCGGACGCCGGACTGGCCATCCTCAAGCCGATCCCGCTGTTTACGACAACCTATCCGAACAAAGTTTTCGATATCATGGCGTCCGGGAAACCAGTGCTTTGCCAGATCGACGGGGTTATTCGGAGCGTAGTCGAGGAGCATGATGCCGGTCTATATGTCCGGCCCGGCGACCCCACTGCACTGGCGGCAGCCGTGCGTTTACTGGCAGAAAATCCTGCCCGCTGTCAGGAGATGGGGGCGAACGGTCGGGCCGCCATCCGCGACCATTTTTCACGGGAACAGGCCGCGAAACAGCTGGAGTCCGTCCTGTCAGAGATGATTTCCGCCGCTAAAA
>CALAEB010000327.1 GCA_937890875.1 uncultured Anaerolineaceae bacterium
TAAATGCCCTTTCCAGAAACGCCACCATACCCAATCGGTGGCGAAGAAGAAGGCGGAGTCGGAGAAGTCCGATCGGCAGACTGAAGCGACGCTGGCTGCTGTCCCTCATTTTGATTCCCGCTTTGTCCTCCGGGGGGTCTGCCGCCGCCGGATACCGACGGAGAAGAAGAAAGGGGAGTCGAAGAAGTCCGACCGGCAGACTGAAGCGACGCCGGCGGCTGTTCCTCATTTTGATTCCCGCTTTGGCTTCCGGGGGTCCTACCGCCGCCGGATACCGGCGGAGGAGGAGAAAGGGGAGTCGAAGAAGCCCGGTCGGCAGACTGAAGCGACGCTGGCTGCTGCCCCTCATTTTGATTCCCGCTTTGTCCTCTGGGGGGCCTGCCACCGCCAGTCAAAGTAGCACTCGGATCCCCAAAGCTACCTTCGGTAATGGTTCCCCCGGAGATTCCGACGTAACCAGTCGAAGCGGAAAACACAGCCGCATTCAAAGTAATTCCCAAAACGAATAAAATCAGCAGGAAGAAGCTCCGCTTTGTATGCATATTCACCCCATTAGACACAAACTTATTTTTTTTGACACCAGATTGTAATTTTATTATATACTGGATTCTCTGCTTTCGCAAAGGAATTCCCTTTATAGGAATCCGTCAAAAAATATACCAGCCTACAAAAAGAAAAAAAGTTTTTGTGGGTGGCTCCGTTTATTCGAAAAAGATCCTCTAATCAATATGATCAATAAGGAGACACGGCAGAGCGACCCATATCGGATATAACCAATTCCGCTTCAAAACGAGATCGCCGTGTCCCCAAAAAGCAATGCCCGAACGGTTGTTTCGAATTGCCGATTCCCGCCGGTTGATCGCCGCCAATCCGTCAAACTGCGATAAACTTAAGCATAACTTTTTTTAGATCATGCGTGACAGCAATCAGGAGGTTTCAAAATGGAGAACTATCTGTTCGAAGGACGGCTTACGGACGTCGACAGTGCGGTGGACTGGCTGATAAAACTTGAGACAGAACGCCAAAAACGGAAATTGATCATGATTCCCAGCGAGTCCTTCGCACCGGAAGCCGTGCGGGAATCGCTCGGATCGGTTTTCCAGAATATCTACGCGGAAGGATATCCGGACGAAGATTCCCGCTCACTGACCGAAACGGAAATCCTGAATTATGAAACCATGCTGGGAGATTACCGCCGGAATTCCGATCCGCGTTACTATAAAGGCGTTGAGTATGTCGATATCCTGGAGCCGCTGGCCCGCCGGCGCTGCGCTGAATTATTTGCCAACGACCGTTTCCGGGCGGAAGAGATTTTCGTCAACGTCCAGCCGCTTTCCGGCGCACCGGCCAACAACGCCGCCTATCATCTGATTAACCCCGGCGACACCGTGCTTGCCATGGATCTGCTGCATGGCGGACATCTCTCTCACGGCAGTGCGGTCAACCGCACCGGGATGCTCTACAACATCGTCCACTATACGATTGATTCGGACAGCGGCGTCCTCAATTACGACGAAATTCAGCGGCTGGCTACCGAGCATCAGCCGCGCATGATTATTGCCGGTTATACCTCTTATCCTTACATTCCGGATTGGAAACGATACCGCGAAATTGCGGACAGTGTCGGCGCTTACCTGCTGGTCGATATGGCGCATATCGCCGGACTGGTCGCCGCGGGTGTGGTTGAATCCCCTTTGGGATACGGTGATGTGATTACTTTCACCTCCCACAAGACGCTGTCGGGACCGCGCGGGGCAGTCATTCTGACCACCGATCCGAAAATCGCAAAAATTATTGACAAAGCTGTCTTCCCGGGCGAACAGGGCGGACCGCACACGCAGGTTTTTGCCGCACTGGCCACCACCTTCAAAATCGCCAAAACAGAAGCTTACCGCCGGTATCAGCAGCAGATTCTCAACAACACGCAAGCCTTGATCCGCCAATTCAAAGCTCGCGGATTTAAAATCCCCTATAACGGTTCAAACAGCCATATGCTGCTGCTGGACTGCAAAGCGATCAAAGGAGCGGACGGCACGACACTTTCCGGCGACCTGGCCGCGCGGATCCTCGATCTGGCCGGCATTGTCCTCAACCGCAACACCATCCCGGGCGATAAATCCGCGCTGAGAGCCAGCGGTATCCGGATGGGGACACCCTGCATCACGCAGATCGGGCTGGATGAAAAAGATATGGTCGAAGTGGCCGATATCATCGCGGATGTGCTTTACGCAATTCATCCGTATGCGATGCCGGGAGTCAAAGGGACGCTGCAGCGTGCCCGGGTGGATTTCGCGGTCCTGGAGAACTGCAAACTGCGGGTCCGGGCTTTGTGCGAGAAATGCGCAGCGCTGAACCATGACAAAGCTTATGGCTACCCGCATTTTTATTATCTGGATGATGCATTTGAATCGTTTGAAGGCAAATCCTATCTGGATATCCGCGGAGAAAACGTCCGTGAATTTGTCAACTACGCTTTTCTGAACGACGCCGAAATTCTGGCTCCTTTTGAATACCAGGCGGCTTCTTTATGGGTGGGCGGAACGATTATTCGCGGCCGTCTATACGCGCTTGAGGACGGTTATCAGTTCGAATGTGAAAGCAAAGAGGCGCCTGTCGCAGCTGCCTGGCTGCGTGCGCTTTCGGAAGGTTTCATCCGTTTTGATAAAGATTTGCGCAAACGGCTTCCGGGGCCGGTATCAGTCACAGAAGGCAGCCCGGTGAGTGGAACGGAGACGGTTGAAGGCGAATTTGAAAAGCCGTATGCAGTCGGGAAGAAACCGTCTGTCGATCGGAAACCGCTGCCCGCGTTTAATTTTGCCGCTTTTGACAATGCCGAGCCGGAGATCGTGAAACAGACGCCGCTGCATGCGGTTCATAAAGCGCTGGGAGCCAAAATGGTTCCGTTCGCCGGGTGGGACATGCCGATCTGGTATACCTCTATCAAGGATGAACATGCCGCCGTCCGTGACGCGGCCGGCTTATTTGACGTTTCACACATGGGCGTTTATCTGGCTTCCGGCCCGGACGCGGTTGTTTTCCTCGACAGCGTGGTCGCGAACGACGTTGCCGCGGTACGGATCGGGGAGACCTGTTACACACATTTCCTGAATCCGGAAGGGCATGTGATTGACGACCTGATCATTTACCGGATCGAAGCTGAGCGATACCTGATTGTGGTAAACGCCGCCAATGATGACAAAGACTGGGCATGGCTGAACGCAGTCCGGGAAGATAAAGTCCAGATTGACCGCGCCAACCCGGAAGCACGCGCTTTCGGCAGAAAAGTTGTGCTGGAAAATCTGCGGGACCCGGCAGCCGGCCAGCGGATGCGGGTCGACCTGGCATTGCAGGGAAAGATCTCAACCAGTATCCTGTTAAAGCT
>CALAEB010000328.1 GCA_937890875.1 uncultured Anaerolineaceae bacterium
CTCATCCGGCATGCATTTTGACGACGTCGGTCGATATTGGGAAAAAGCCGGTCCCGCTTCATTATTATGAGAAAATCCCATGCATGAACTGGTGGATCAGCCGGTAAACCTGCGCCTCATCCAATTCGGCATAACCGTTCAATGCGATCATCACATATGTATGGACCATGCCCAGAAAAGACGCCGCATAGGCCCGCTGACGGCCCTTCATGTTGCCATGATCCTCCGCGGCACGGGCAAAAAGCGACTCCATCCGCTGCTGCTGACGGGTGGTGAACGAAACCGCGATTTTATATGCGTCACTTTCCGCCGGGGCAAACCACATCGAGAGATATAACCGGTACAGCAGCGGGTCCTGCCGCGCAAACGCAAAACAGGTTTCCGCTGTTTCACGGAGCATGCTCATGACATCCCGATGATAGGCGACAGCTTCAAACTCCTCAAAAAAAGGATCCATCCGCTCATGCAGCAGGGTATTCAGCAAACCGCTTTTGCTGCCGAAGTAATGATAAAGCGTCGGTTTGCCGACGCCGGCGGCATCCGCGATCTGCTGCACGCCGACGGCTTCATAGCCATACCGCGCGAACAGTTCCAGCGCCTTTGCGAGCAGGTTTTCACGATTGTTCATAACAGCAAACAGTATACCGTTCGGTATACTGTTTGTCAAGGGTCAATTTAAAGGGTTTTTACAAATTATCCGTTTGCCGCGATTTCGCGCTCCAGCGTTCTGGCAACGGTTTCGATTTTCGTACGGGAGCTTAACAGGTTCTGTTTAATCAATTCAAAATCCATCGTCAGCAGGGTACGGTTTTCCATCAGAATTTCGCCATCCACGATGGTCGCCCACACGTTGGCAGGGTTGGCGCTATAGACAATCACAGCGTTGTAGTCATAGATCGGGTTCATGTTCACGCTATCCGTCTCAAAGATGACGATATCGGCTCGTTTTCCGCGCTCAAGCGACCCCACCAAATGATCCAAACGCAGCGCTTTGGCACCATTGATAGTCGCCATCCGCAGAATCTCGCTGGGAGGAAAAAGACTGCGGTCGTTTTGGAACAGCTTTTGGATTTTTCCGACTAGGGGAAGTTGCGAAACAATGTCGATCGTGTTTCCGCTCATCGGTCCGTCCGTGCCGAGGCTGACAGGAATTCCTTTCGCCACCATTTTCGCCACCGGGGCAACGCCTTTCGCGCTTTTCGCGTTTGAACCGGCATTGTACGAAACATTCACGCCACAGCCCGCCATAATTTCCAAGTCGTGATCATCGACATGGATTGCATGCGCGGCCAAAAAACGTTCGTCCAAAATCCCGATATGGTTGAGATAACCAACCGGCGTCAATCCATATTCATCCAGGCATTTCTGCTGTTCAAAGTCCATTTCAGCAACATGCATGCACATCGTTACATCATGTTCGGCCGCGATCCGATGACATTCCTGCAGATGTTCGGTATCGTTGGTGTAGATCGCGTGGCAATTTACAGCCGGAACGATGCGGGAATGTCCTTTCCATTTTTCAATAAAACCGCGGGTATAAGAGATTCCGCCATAGGGAGTGGCGGCATTTGGTGTTGGAATGTTCATCACCGTTTCCGATAATACACCGCGCATCCCACTGGCCGCGACGGTTTCGGCAATGTCATCCTCAAAAAAGTATGCGTCATAAATGGTTGTCACACCGCCCAGCAGCAGTTCAGCCAGGGCGTATCGCGCGCTGATCACTGCCAGTTCCTGATTCATCGCGCGGGATTCGAGCGGGAATAAGTAGCGGCGCAAGCGGTCCGGAACGTCATCAGCCAGACTGCGAAAAGCCATCATCGACATGTGACAATGGGTGTTGATCATGCCCGGCATAATGATTTTTCCACAGCAGTCAATCTTCCGATACGCCGCGAAGTCGCCCAAATCCGGCAAAGCTTCACTTGGGCCGACCGCTTCAATGCGATTTCCCTGAACGCAAATGAAACCATGCTCGTAGGTACGGTCGTCCGGATCGATCGTAAGGATGGCAGCATTATATAAAAGTAAATTAGACAAAATTCTCCGCTATCTGTTCTGTGTTGTATTCTTTCGTTTCGAAACGCGAAAGATCTTGGCAAGGGAGGGCCATAGAGACCCTCCTGCAATATAAAAAGTTCCGGTAATTTATGCGCGTACTATGACCGGATTTCGCTACGAATTAAGGGTGCTGTTCCAAAGATCGACCCATTTGGAAAGGTTTTCATTCACGACTTCGAAATCCACAACGTTGGATTTTTCGGCGATTTCAATCGTGGTCAGTTTCGCGGCGACTTCAGGTTCAAGCACCACCTCAGTGTTGACGGCTGATTCGGGCACGATGTGCGCACCGGCAAGCTGGCTTTCCACGGACAAAACATGGTTCACGAATAAATAGGCCAATTCCTTCTGTTCGGAACTTTTCACGATATTAACGGTGTTGAAGTTAAGATAAGCACCTTCCGTCGGATCAATAAAGACCAGATTCGCGGTGGAATCATCACCCATCGTGTTATAAGCGAATTCAGCAGCCATCGCCGCAACAATTTCGCCGGAAGCGAACATGTTTTTCAGATCCGAGGATTTCGAGTAAGTTTTAACGATATTGGGCTTCAGCTCCGCCAATGCCGCAAAAGCGCCTTCGCCACCATCACTCTTATAATCCGTACCGGCATAATTGGACGCGATCGCTACGACAGCCGGGCCAAATGTTGTGCCAATGTCGGGAATAGCAATTTTTCCGGCCAGTTCCGGTTTCCAAAGATCGGCAAAGGAAGTAATTTCGCCCACTTCCGCCGTGTTATAAATGATCCCAAGCCGGTTCATCGTTACAGCCGGCCCCTGCAAGCCTTCTCTCAGGAAAGCCGCTTTCTCCAATACAAAATCAGCATTCGGAACCTGTGAATAGTCGAATTCATCAAACAAACCAGCGGAAAAACCATCCTGTGCGTACTGTTGAGACAGGTAGATCACATCCACATCCGTGTTTGGGTCATTCTTCAGCTTCGTCAAACGTTCAGCGTTTGTGCCGGCTTCATAAATCACAGTGCAGCCATATTTTTCCTCAAAAGGCTTGACTACCGCTTCAATGATCTTCTCATCCGCCAAACCGAAGTTGGAGATAACCAGGGTTGCGCCTTCCGTTTGAGCCGAAACGATAATTTGTCCGCCTGCCACAAAGACCGTGACAAAAAGTAAGGCAACGATAATAATACGATTTAATTTCATTCTTCCCTCCATAAGTATTTAACTGCTTCACGAGAAACCGTGCTGCATATCACAAAAAGAAATGGTCCCGGATCAGTCGAATGGTATCGATGAAACCCGGTCTGTTCAAACAACCACAAATCTGGATGGCGGGATATAAATCCGGATCGGGTCGCCTGCATTCAACGGAACTTCATTGACATTATTCGCAAACAAATCCCCAAATGGAGTATAGATTTTGTATTGGTAGCTCTTCCCCAGATAAGTCCGCACCGTAACTGTTCCCGTAATCATATTATGCTCCGGAACC
>CALAEB010000329.1 GCA_937890875.1 uncultured Anaerolineaceae bacterium
CCGCGCGGCCATACCGGGAATGGTTAAATGAATTTATGCTCGACCTGGATAATTTGCCGGATCCTCTTGAAAAAAACGGGAAATTGGAATGCAGCGATGACCATTCCCGCGATATTTTGACAAGTCAAAAAGTATTTGGGTACACTTATGAAGATCTGCAGAAAATTTTGATTCCGATGACAAAAAATGGCGAAGAAGGGCTCGGTGCGATGGGCAATGACACACCGCTGGCTGTTTTGTCAGACCATCCGATGCTTGTATTTGACTATTTTAAAGAATTATTTGCCCAGGTGACCAACCCGCCGATCGATGCCAAAAGGGAAGAGATCGTTACGGCGACGGAAGTGATGATCGGCTCGGAACAAAACCTGTTGGAGTCACAGCCTGAAAACTGCCGTCAGGTTAAGCTTTCCTCTCCGATTTTAACGAACAAAGCGCTGGAAAAACTGCGAAACCTGAACCGTTTGTATTTTCGTTCGGTTACTTTGCCTGTACTTTTTAATCCTTCCGGTGATGTCAATGAAATGGAAAAGGCGTTAAAAGCGCTTTTTGACCGGGCTGACGACATAATCGCAAACGGCGAAGCGAATATCCTGATTCTGTCTGATCGCGGGGTTGACGCGCAGCATGCTCCGATTCCTATCTTGCTCGCCGTTGCCGGACTTCATCATCATTTGATCCGGAAAGGGACTCGGACACAGATTGGATTGGTGGTTGAATCCGGAGAACCGCGCGAAATCCATCATTTCGCCATGCTGATCGGTTACGGAGCCGTTGCAATTAATCCTTATTTGGCGTACGAGAGTATTGAAAATATGATTCAGCAGGGTTTTCTGGCTGATGTCGATCCTGCTGGTGCAGTTGAGCAATATACCAAAGCAATTGTCAAGGGCGTTGTCAAGACAATTTCAAAAATGGGTATTTCAACAATCCAAAGTTACTGCGGCGCGCAAATATTTGAAGCGGTTGGATTATGCCAACCCTTTGTCGAAGAATATTTTACAGGGACTCCGTCCAGAGTGGCCGGAATCGGTATCCATGAGATCACACGGGAAACAATTCAGCGTCACCAACTGGCTTTTTCGCTGGATCCGGTTGAAAACAGGCTTTGCCTGGATGCCGGAGGACGGTACCAATGGCGCGATGACGGTGAAAAACATTTGTTCAACCCGGAGTCAATTTACGCTTTGCAGCAGGCCTGCCGGAGGGATGATTACTCGCTGTTCAAAAAATATACGAGTCTGATCGATGATCAATCCAAAGGGCATACAACCTTACGCGGAATGCTTCAATTTAAGTTTGATCAGCCTCCGGTTCCGATTGAAGCGGTCGAACCTGTCGAGTCTATTATCCGCAGATTTAAAACCGGAGCGATGTCTTATGGTTCGCTGAGCAAAGAGGCGCATGAGGCATTGGCCGTCGCGATGAACCGGATCGGGGCGAAAAGCAATACCGGAGAAGGCGGCGAGGATCCGACGCGGTACATCCAGACGTCGGGAGGTGATTCACTGAACAGCGCAATCAAACAGGTCGCCTCCGGTCGTTTCGGCGTGACCAGTAATTATCTGATTCACGCAAAGGAAATTCAAATTAAAATGGCGCAAGGCGCAAAACCGGGCGAAGGCGGGCAGCTGCCGGGAGAGAAAGTTTATCCGGAAATCGCGCGGGCGCGGCATTCAACGCCGGGAGTCGGATTAATCTCACCGCCGCCGCATCATGATATCTATTCTATTGAGGACCTGTCCCAGTTGATTTTCGACCTGAAAAATGCGAATTCACAGGCGCGGATCAATGTCAAACTTGTGTCTGAAGTCGGCGTCGGGACGGTGGCGGCGGGGGTTGCCAAGGCGGGCGCGGATGTTGTGCTGATCAGCGGCCATGACGGCGGGACGGGCGCCGCTCCGTTGACCAGTATCCGCCATGTCGGGTTGCCATGGGAACTCGGCGTCGCGGAAACCCATCAAACGCTTTTATTAAATCATTTGCGGGACCGGATTGTCATTGAAACAGACGGGCAGTTGAAAACAGGACGGGATGTCGTGATTGCAGCGTTACTGGGCGCGGAAGAATATGGTTTTGCGACCGGCCCTTTGGTTGCACTGGGATGTGTGATGATGCGGGTATGTAACTTGGATACTTGTCCAACCGGAATTGCCACACAAAATCCTGAATTACGGAAAAAATTCACCGGAGATCCGGAATATGTGATCCGGTTTATGCGGTTCGTTGCGCAGGAAATGCGTGAATGGATGGCAAAACTTGGTTTCCGGACGGTTGAGGAGATGATTGGCAGGACTGACCGGCTTAAAACGGATCCGGCAGAAAAACACTGGAAAGCAAAGGGAATTGATCTTTCCTGTCTGTTATATCGGCCTGAGAATTCGGAAACCGCGAAAAACAGCAGCCGGCCGCTGCCGGATAATCGGCTTCGTGAATCGCTGGATCAGCGTGCCTTACTGCCTATATGCCGGACGGCTATTGAAAACGGGGAAAAGGTTCGGATCGAGTTCCCGATTCGGAACACGGACCGGACTACCGGTACACAAGTGGGGAGCGCAGTCACCCGCCGGCACGGGTTGGACGGTCTGCCGGACGATACCATCCATATGAAATTCACAGGCTCTGCCGGGCAAAGTTTCGGCGCGTTTATTCCGCGGGGCGTTACGATGGAATTGGAAGGGGATTCAAACGATTATATCGGGAAAGGACTTTCCGGCGGCCGGATTATTGTCTATCCTCCGACCGGATCAATGTTCGCCGCTGAAGAAAATATCATCATCGGGAATGTCAGTTTTTACGGCGCTACATCCGGTGAGGCCTTCATTTGCGGTGTTGCCGGTGAACGATTCGGCGTACGAAACAGCGGAGCGGTCGCGGTCGTTGAGGGCTTAGGAGATCACGGCTGTGAATATATGACCGGCGGAAGAGTGATCGTGCTGGGACGGACCGGACGGAATTTTGCGGCTGGGATGTCCGGCGGCATTGCCTATGTTCTGGACCGGGACGGTGATTTTCCGGCAAAATGCAATTATGAAATGATTGAATTGGAGCGTCTTGAGCGGCCGGACGAAATTCTGGATATTCAACGGATTATTGAAAAACATCAACGGCTGACAGGCAGTAAGCTGGCCGCGCGGATTCTTGACGGTTGGGATGAAATGGTTCCCCAGTTCCGGAAAGTAATGCCCAAAGATTATAAACGGATGCTACGGGCTTTTGCCAATGCGGAATTATCCGGGCTGACCGGAAAAGAAGCTGAAATGGCGGCGTTTGAATGGAACCGGCAGGAGTCCGGCCGGCTCATCGAAGCAGAGAGGAAATATTAATGGGTAAACAAACTGGATTTATGGATTATCGGCGTGAGATACCGGATGATCTTGAGCCTTCGGGCCGAATTCTGCATTGGAAGGAATTTCATCTGCCATTGTCGGATGCGAAATTGCGCGCTCAGGGAGCGCGTTGTATGGATTGCGGCGTTCCCTTCTGTCATACCGGGAAAGTCATTAATGGCATGGCTTCCGGCTGCCCGATCCATAACCTGATTCCTGAATGGAACGATCTGGTTTATCGCGGTTTATGGGAACACGCGCTGAAACGTCTGCTGATGACAAATAATTTCCCGGAGATAACCGGACGGGTCTGTCCGGCCCCTTGTGAAGGGTCCTGCACTTTAAACCTGATCGATAAACCGGTGACGATCAAGAATATCGAACTCGCGATCATCGAAAAGGGCTTTGAAGAAGGCTGGATCAAACCGGAGCCGCCTTCGTTCAGAAGCGGGAAAAAAGTGGCTGTGATCGGTTCCGGTCCGTCCGGATTGGCATGCGCGGACTTATTGAATCGCGCCGGGCATGCGGTGACCGTTTTTGAACGAGCCGACCGGATTGGCGGGCTGCTGATGTATGGCATTCCCAACATGAAACTCAGCAAACAGGTATTGCAGCGACGGATTAATCTGCTGATCGCTGAAGGAATCCAGTTTGAACTTAATACGGAAGTCGGCAAAAATTATCCCATAGAACGGTTGCTCAAAAAGTTTGACGCAACCGTTTTATGTGGCGGTGCGACCAATCCCCGTGATCTTCAGATACCTGGACGGTCATATAAAGGGATCCATTTTGCGATGGAATTTTTGAAGGCAAATACCCGCAATCTTCTGGACGAATCTGTTCGGAAAGAAGCATATACAACGATTTCGGCCCGGAATAAACGCGTGATCGTCGTCGGCGGCGGGGACACCGGGACGGATTGTGTGGCGACTGCGCTGCGGCATGGCTGCCAGCGTGTGGTTCAGTTCGAACTGATGGACCAGCAGCCTCCGATTCGCAGTGAAGACAACCCATGGCCGGAATGGCCAAAGGTCCGCAAAACGGATTACGGACAGGAAGAGGCCGTCGCGATTTATGGGCAAAATCCGCAGCAGTATCGCATCCTTACAAAGAACTTCGAAGCGGATGCGGATGGAAACGTGAAGGCGGTCCACACGGTTCGAGTCGCATGGCAGTTGGACTCCGAAGGCCGACCTTTTCCGCAGGAAATTCCCGGGTCCGCTCAGGTATGGCAGGCTGACCTGGTCTTATTGGCGCTGGGTTTTCTGGGACCGGAAACGCAGCTGCTGGATCAATTAGGTGTTGAACGGGATAAGCGAAGCAATGTGCTGGCGGACGCGGAACGATACGCGACGAATATTCCGGGAATTTTTTCGGCGGGGGATATGCGCCGGGGACAAAGTTTGGTGGTATGGGCCATTCATGAGGGACGCGGCGCGGCACGTGAAGTGGACCGCTACCTGATGGACGATACGAAAATCAGGAGATAAACGCGACGGAAGCCCGGGTGTGCTGGCTTTGCCGGTAATATCCGAATGGGATTAATCACAGTCCGCGACAAGTTCCGGATCCTTCTGAAATGATGTCCTTCCTTTATGGCTGCGAAGCGATATCAGCGGTCTTTGCTCGGGTGATACGAAGGAAATCAGCGGCGGACATCCGGATGCTTAAACCGCGCTGTCCTCCGGATACCGCTATTTCGGATTGACTCAGGATTGTTTCATGAACGATGATCTGAAATCCGTGATTCAGCAACGCCAGCGCGGAGATTCCGCCGGTCTGCAGTTTGGTCAGATCTTCCGCTTCTTTCTGGGTGGCGACCCGGATTTTCTTCTCGCCGATGACAGCAGACGTTTTTTTGCAGTCAACTTCAAGCGGTCCGGGGATCACTAAGAGCATCGGTTTTCCCGGTGTGAAGCGCAGTCCGACAATCGTTTTATAAACGATAAAGGGATCCAAGTGAAACAGAACGGCGGATTCCTCGGCACTTCTTTTGATTGCTTCCGATTCAAGCGTTTTGAATTCAACCTTTTGAGACTGTAAAAATCTGGTTACATTGTTCTGAATAGGCATGTCAGGCTTTGTCCAGGTAAATAGGGTTTGAATAAATCCAGCAGCGCAGTTTTTGATGGTAAGGCAGGTAGGACTCAACCCGGTAATAACCCGGCTGCGTTGTGATAACCGGTATGGACCGCAGTTTTTCCCATTGGCGGAACACTTTCCCGTTATGAATCAGCCGGCAGACAGCCTCCTTGGGGTTGTGTATCTTTAGCGTGACACTGTTGGTGAAGCGCAGCCGTTCACCGGGAAAGACAGTTTGGTGTTCCCCGTCTGCCGTGAACGAAAAACCGTTGGAAGGATGAATGATATCAAGCCCGATGAAAAACCGCCCTTTTTTTAATGCGTCATAAACCATTCCCTTGTCGCTTTCCAGGTCTCCGCTGAGTCTCTGCGGGACGAACAGATGGTTATTCAGGCAGCGGAAGTGGAATTCGTAAGGGAGAATCGGAAAAGTGAACGGACCAACTTTTTTTATTGTCTGATGGCTGTCGGATCCGGCGTAAGCGTTGACCATTCTCCCGTCGGATAACAGTTCGTCCCATTTTAAGATACTCTCTTCATTTCCGCCCATCGGGAAAAACGCGGGATAAAAGGTGTTTTTCAAATAAGAAAATATGCTTTGCGACTGGTTTTTGAATTCATCCCACAGGTTATAGATCTCAATGCCGGTGAAATTCTTGACCTCCCAGTTTATCCAGGGTGAGCCAGGCTTGTTCATCAGCCTGTTGTTTTTTGCATATGGATGCGCAAGGATGCTGATCCCGCGGTTCCGCCGGACCGCATCAATTAATGCCTGCGGATCAGAAGCGAGCGCTGCCAGTTCCAGACTGCTGTTCAGCACCAGCAGATGATTTCGCTGCGGTTCCTCCGGATCATTGATTTCTTCCCCGACCAGCAGCAACACTTTTTTCCCGTCCCGATAATAATATTGATCATTCTCTTTGATATAAATATTATGTTCAGTCGTGACGATACCATCTATTCCCGCGTTTAATCCCGCTTGCGCGATCTCATAGTAATTTCCGGATCCGCCGGAAATATTG
>CALAEB010000330.1 GCA_937890875.1 uncultured Anaerolineaceae bacterium
GCCTCGACCGCATCCAGTATTTCTGATTCGGCGGTTTCCCAGTCCCCGTCCGCGAACGGTCCTTCCGGTGGAAGGTAGTCGCCGCTCAAGCGGTTTCCGATCACCAGATTCAGTCGCTGCAGATATAAACCGAACAGCGCATGGGTGACTTGGTCCCGCAGTTCATTCAGGATATCTTCATCACCTTCCGCCAGCGCCCGCTGTTTGTCGGGCGGGAGCCGGAACATCACTTTCGCATAGCTGCCTGCTTCTGTCAGCAGATCCTGCGGCCGGATGGGATCCTGAACCTGGTTCAGGTCCTCCGCCTCTCTCCGGGTTTTCAAACGGTCTTCCAACGATTCCGCAAAGAGTTCGAAATTATTCATCCGCTCGGTCAGTTGCGCCTCATATCCGGAACGGGTATTTTCAACCAGCGTTTCCATGATTTCAAGCCCGTTTTTACTCTCGATCTCAAACGCTTCTCTTCCAAACTGAATCAGCCCTTCCAGCAATCCTTCAGCGGACGGATTTTCACCGATCTCATTCTTCAGCGAACGAACAATCATCTTCTGCGAAAACGAAGGCAGAAAGACATCCTCCATTTCGATCGCCGGCTGCACGCTGTCCAGATAAGCGGCCAGCTTCCATTTTTCTTCCGCTTTCGCTTTTTCCAGCCGGTTCTCCAGGTCGGTTTCCAGCAGCGCAAAGATATCCTCGCTCAGATCTTTTTTAACGAACGTCTGGTCACGCTGGTCATAAATCCGTTTTCTTTGAGAATTCAGGACATCATCGTATTCCAGCGTGTGTTTCCGGATGTCAAAGTTGGTTCCTTCCACCCGCTCCTGTGCCTGCTCGATCATCCTCGAGAAGAGGTTATTTTCCAGCGGGACATTTTCATCGATCAGATTGACACGTTTCAGGACGTTCTCCAGCTGCTGCCCGCCGAACAAGCGGACAATTTCATCCTGCAGCGAGAGAAAAAACCGGGACGAGCCAGGATCCCCCTGCCGCGCTGCGCGGCCGCGCAGCTGGTTGTCAATCCGGCGGGACTCATGCCTTTCGGAACCGATCACATGCAGCCCGCCCAGAGAACGGACCAATTCCATCTGATCGATAAACTGGATGTACCCCTTGACGGCGTCTTCATACAGGCCGTATTCCTCCGGCGGAATTTTCTTGATCGCCTGATAGCGCTCGTCCAGCGACATGTTATACGGATCGACCCCCATACGGCTCAGTACCCGGTTGGTATCGCGCAGAATATCCTCGTCCAGTTCACCTCCGAGCTTGATATCCACACCGCGCCCGGCCATGTTCGTCGCGATGGTCACCGCTCCGAAGGCGCCTGCGTGCGCGATGATCATACCTTCTTCATCATGCTTGCGCGCGTTCAGCACCTGCGGGGTAATTCCCGCATTCACCACCTGCAGAAAACGAGGAAATTCAGCGGCTGCCAGATTAAACTCTTTTAATAAGCAGGGTTGATTAACCGGATCGTCGATATTCAGCGTCACGTTGAGCTGCCTTGCCATCGGACGCAGGTCACCGGCATTGATTTCCGTTACCGGTTTATTGAACGGGATAAATTCTTTGATCGGCGACTCCAGTTCCTCAATTTTGTTCTGGTCCATCCAGGCACGGCGCAGCATCAGGATCTGGACCAACCGGCGCAGCGGCTCCTGTTTCAGCCGGCCGGCAAGATATTCGGAATGAGATCGGAAGAGCGTCGTGTAGGGAAAG
>CALAEB010000331.1 GCA_937890875.1 uncultured Anaerolineaceae bacterium
TCTATTTTTGTCGGGCGTAACCCGACAAAAATAGAACTGCAAATTTTCTCATCTTATTCGGAAAGCCTGACTAAATTTCAAATCATCGCTGACAGAAACGATTCTTATCTTTCTACTCTTATCTTCCCTTAATGTATAATCTTAATGGCGGACAACGGGCAACCCGTTCCGTCAATAAGCAGAAACTCGAAAAGAAACCACTGTGGTTCCCGCCTGGTCCGCAGGAAATCCCTGTAGTTCGAATTTCTGCCCATCAAATAATGATAAGGGTGTCAACAGTCGAATTGATCGAAGAAGGAAACTGTAGATCTATTTTTTGTTGGGCAAAGCCCAACAAAAAATAGATCTACAAATAACTTCTTTTGAAAAATTTTACCTTTTTGATACCCGAATCAATAATGGTTCGAATTATGGCCTGAGTGTCAAAAGCATCAAACTGCCAGAAAAAGATTATTGGCTGTTTTTTCAGCAATTCGACTGTTGACATTCGAACCAGTTATGAAAGCCTGCGCGACCAGCTCGCGCTTTTTTTTCAAAATTCGGACCGCTGATCATTAAGGTCAAACGATGCGGAATGTTTTTACACTTCTACTGCGCTTTCTGATTCTCTGGGTATTCAACGCCGTCTGCTTTGCCGTCAGCAACTGGATGCTTCCCGGACTCTCGATTCTGACCGACCAGCAGGCACCGGCCCTGGTTGGCGTGATGTCGGTCAGTCTGGTCTTCACATTGTTAAACCTGCTTGTCCGTCCGTTCCTGATGCTGCTGACGCTGCCGCTGACCGGCATAACGATCGGACTCTTTTCACTGATCATTAATGCGCTGATCCTTTTCCTGGTCGGCTACCTGACCGACATCTTCATCATCGACTCCCTCGGAACCGGCATTCTCGCAGGCTTCCTTTTTGCGTTGACGAATATCCTGCTCTCCGGACTGGTCCCGATCGACGACGATCTGCTTTATTATGATTTTCTGGGCGACAGCATCCGGCGCCAGACCCGCGTTCCGGACGACGGGAAAAAAGGGATCATTGTGCTCGAAATTGACGGGCTGGCGCACCAACGGTTGATGAAGGCCGTTTCAAAGCGGCAGATGCCTTTTTTGAAGGAACTGCTGGATTCCGGCAAATTTCAAATCACTGAATTCGACTGCGGAATTCCCTCGCAGACATCCTCCTGCCAGGCCGGAATTATGTTCGGCCGCAATCACGACATCTGCGCTTTCCGCTGGTATGACAAACAGCAGCGGAAGGTCATCTCCTCCGGCAGTTTTCAGGACGCCGGATGGATGGAACAGCGGATCCTGGAAGAGCAGGGGGAAGGATTACTGGACGGCGGGAGCAGTATTAATAACCTGATGTCCGGAAATGCGGCCGATGCCATCCTGACGGTCAGCACGATCATGCCCAAAAACAATGCGGAGATGTTCAAGCGGAATATTGACATGTATCTGTTCACGCTGAAACCTTATCTGCTTACAAAATCCATCATTTTTACCGTCTTTGATATTTTGGTCGAAATTTTGCAATATGCATGGGCCAAGGTCCGGCGGAAAAAGCCGCGCCTGAACCGGCTGAGACGGTTTTACCCGCTGGTCCGCGGGGTAACCAACGTCCTGCTGCGGGATATTTCGACCGCGCTGATCATTAATGACATCTACCGCGGACGTCCGGCGATCTACGCCACTTTTTATGGGCATGATGAAATCGCGCACCATTCCGGCCCGGACAGTTGGGAAGCAATGCACGCGCTGGTCGGAATCGACCGGTCCATTAAAAAAATTTTTCATGCCGCGGAAACGGAAGCCGGAAGAGATTATTCGCTGGTTGTCCTCTCAGACCACGGACAATCGTTCGGCGCCACTTTCAAACAGCGATACGGCTATTCGCTGAGCGCGTTTATCCGCCAGCTGGCGTACGAATGCGCAGTGGAAAAAGCGTACGCGCTGGTCACCGGCATTGAAAACAGCGCCGACAACGATGCCAGCATCCGCGCCGCGCTGGTATCGCTCCAAATGGCAAAACAGCACCGGTCAAACCTGATTAAAGACCAGGCGCTGTCCCAAATTGAACGGGTATTGGATACGAATGAATCCAAAGAGATTATTGACCGGCTGGAAGCCCGGGACAGTGACATTTGGGTGCTGGCCAGCGGCAATCTGGTGAACGTTTATTTTTCCTTCATCAACCGGAAAGCGCAGCTGCGGGAGATCGAACAGATCTATCCGAATTTATGCTCGCTGCTGGTTGAACACCCGGGGGTGGGCGTGATCATCCTGCAGGACGAAGATCAGCCGGTGGCGATCGGGAAAAAAGGGGTGCGCAACCTGCGCAGCGGCGAGATCACCGGAGAGGATCCGCTGATCCCTTACCGCGATGCGGAAAAAAGGGCGGAGCAGCTGCGTTATCTTGCCGAATTTCCGAGCGGCGGAGATATTATCGTTTTTTCCACGCTGTATCCGGACGGGACTGTGGCCTCATTCGAAGAGCTGATCGGGTCGCACGGCGGAATGGGCGGGGAGCAGACAGCTCCGTTTATTTTCCACCCGGATTTCGTCGAGATTCCGCCGGATATCCGCAACTCATCCCAGATTTATGAGGTCCTGCGCAGCATCCGAAAGCTGCCGGCAGAAAAAAAACAGCTCGGAGACAGACCGGAATCGAAAACGCCGCTGATCGGAAGCTGGCGGCCGCGTGATCTGATCAGCGGCATCCGGGATACGAAAAAATGGACGTCGCTGCTGCGGGATGTGATCCTGTTCCAGCCGGCCGCCTACCGAAAAATCGGCAATGATCCGGCACTGAACGGCCCTGCCCTGCTGCTGGCGCTGATTTCGCTCGGAGCCAATCTGCTTCTCTGGCATTTGGCGCCAACCTTTGACAGCTCCGAGTTGTTTCTCGGTTTAATCGCCTGGTTTGTGAATTGGGGGCTTCTGACCGGTGCGGCTTGTTCCACCACACTGATCCTGCGGGACAAAGGAAGCGAAGTGCGATTCGTGCGCGGGCTGATGTTTTGCAGTATTTTTGATCTGGTAAGCTTCGGCGTCCTGATTCCCGGGCTGTCGCTTTCCTGGCTGGTATTGATTTTGCTGATCCGGCTGGCCGCGGTGTCCACAGCGATCAGCGGTATTTCTGAAATCGAAGGGCGGAAGAAGCTCCTGATCGTACCCTGCATCCTGTGCGTAATCGGAATCATCCTTCTCGCCGTGCTCGCGGTCACCGACAGCCTGGCTTATCTGCTCGACATCGAGGCACTGAAAGGTCTGACCGATACGCTTCACATGAACCTGTTCCCTTAGAACACCGCAGCACGGCAGGGCCAAAACGTGAATCGCCGGAACAGGGGTTGTTCCCCCTCAACAAGAAAGGATCCGATGGAAAAAACTTCCGTTGAACAGATCATT
>CALAEB010000332.1 GCA_937890875.1 uncultured Anaerolineaceae bacterium
CCATCGACATATCGCAAATTCGCAAAAAGAATATCAGGAGCGCGCCTAAAAGAGCCTCCCGGGTAAAAAACGCTGTCATTTGACCTCCTTAATAAAGAACCAGGACTTTCGAAATCAGAATGCGATCCAAAGTGAAAACGTCATTGGTTACAGATCCGAAATCCTAAACAAAAAACCGGCCGACAGCTTGTTGTGCCAATCGCCCGGTTCAGTTTTCAGCTATTTTGTACGGATAGCCGGGACATACATATCCTTCACATAATCACTCACCATTCTGCGGGTGGAGAATTGCGGTGACAGTGTACGGATGGCATCCTTCACTTTTTCCATCCAGCCGGCAGGGATATTGGAACCATTCCGGTTTGAGTAATACAGCGGGACGATCTGGTCCTCCAACGTTTCATACAGGCTCAAAGCGTCGTCGTTATCCTGTTTCTCCGTCGAATCATACAATTGATCGGTACCGATCGACCAACCGTTATTTCCGTTATACCCTTCATGCCACCAGCCGTCCAGGACAGAGAAATTCAAACCGCCGTTCATGGCCGCTTTCATTCCGGAAGTACCGGATGCCTCATTCGGCCGCCGCGGCGTATTCATCCAGACATCTACACCCTGCACCAAATGACGGGCGATATCCATATTATAGTCCTCAATGAAAACCAACCGTCCGCCGGTGCGATGATCCTTAATCGCACGGTAAAGCTGCTGGATGATTAATTTGCCGGGTTCGTCCGCCGGATGCGCCTTGCCGGAGAAAAGAATCTGAATCGGCGCGTCCACGTTATTAATCAGGCGCAGCAGCCGTTCAAAATCATGCAAAATCAAATAACCGCGCTTGTAAGTGGGGAAACGGCGCGCGAAACCGATCGTCAGCGTATCCGAATCCAGCAGGACACCGGAAGCCAACGTCTGCACCGGATGAACCGAGCCGGTCAGCCACTGCGCCCGCGCCCTGTCGTTGATAAAACGGGCCATCATGCGCTTCTGATGCAGTTTAACCGCCCAAATTTCCTCATCCGGAATCGAATTCACCTTTTCCCAAATTGCCGGATTATCCGGTGTCTCGCGCCATTCCTTGCCCAGGTATTCATCAAACAGCAGTCCCATCCTGCGGGAAAGCCAGCTGAAGGAATGCACGCCGTTCGTAATATGGCTGATCGGCACATCTTCCACAGCCCGCTCCGGCCACAGGAAATGCCACATCTGACGGGAAACAATCCCATGCAGTTCCGAAACGCCGTTGCAATGGTCGGAGAGCTTGAGCGCCAGAATCGGCATGGTAAACTGATCCCCGTAAGGGCTTTCTTCTTTCGCGAGTGTAATGAATTCATCACGCGTCAGCCCCAGTTCCGGCCAGATCTGGTTGAAATATTTTTCCACCAGCCAGACCGGGAATTTGTCGTTGCCGGCCGGCACAGGCGTATGCGTGGTAAAAACATTTCCTTTGCGGACAATTTCCGCCGCTTCCGCAAAAGTTTTCCCCTTCACAACCAGCTCACGGCAGCGTTCGATGGAAAGAAACGCGGAATGGCCTTCGTTCATGTGCCAGACAGACGGATTATAACCAAGCGCCCGCAGGACACGCACACCGCCGATTCCGAGCAGTATTTCCTGAGAAATCCGGGTTTCCAGGTCCGATGTGTATAATTTTGCGGTCAGCTGCTGATCATACGGCGAGTTTTCATTAATCGTCGTATCCAACAAATAAAGCGGGACGCGCCCGACCTGTATTTTCCAGATCCGGGCCTTGATTTCCCGTCCCGGAAGCGGTACGGAGATCAGCAGGTCTTTTCCTTTTTCATCCAGCAGCGGAATCATCGGGAGTTTGCTGAAATCCAGATAGAAGTTCGATGTTTCCTGCCAGCCGTCTTCCGTGATTTTCTGGACGAAATATCCCTGCGTATAAATAAAGCCGATCGCGGCCAGCGGCAGCCCCATATCAAGCCCGCCCGCATAAGCGGGAATGGATTCATGAAGCCCAAACTCAAATGAGAAATAGGCAATCTGCTGATCGGTCAAGTCCGGATATTTTTCCGTAAACCAGGTGTTTTTCTGGTTGATATACGCATCAAAGGATGCGATCACCTGATCATAGCGTTCCAGATATTGATGATCATTCGCAGCCTGGTTGAGCAGCGGGCGGGACACCTGCTGGAGGAATGCCACCGGGTTGTGAGAAACAGTGTCCCAGAGAACCGGATTGATTTTCTGGAAAACGGCGACGGCGTCCGGGTTCCATGACCACCAAAGGTTATATGCCAAATCGTTCAGCCGTTCAATTCGCTCCGGGAGAAAGCCCGCTTTCGGCAGGATGCTATTGATTTTTTTCTGATTCATAATTTTTCCCCAATATGATCTCATTTTGAGGCTTCTGCAGGGCATTTCGCCTGTTTCAGCCGGTTTATTCGATAAAAACGCTTTTTAATCATACACGATTTTGACCGATATTCCCGGATCGGCTGACAAGTCAGCCGTTTGAATTTGGAAAAAAGTTCTCCATAGTTGTTCTGATTTTGCATTCGGAAGGGATCTATTCATTTCTTTCGAAGAACAAAAGGAAAGCGTCCGTTTCTGTCGCTGTGCTGTATTGCCGCGCAGCATGAAAACAAAAAAATATTGCTTCTGTCAAAATCTCGAATGGAAAGATATAAAAGAAATAACGGGTCAGGAAGAAATCCGCTTGCGTTCCAGCCAGACGATCATCATCCAAACAAGGCTGATCCCCAGCAGAACAATGAAGCCCAGGCGGAACCCGGTCCATAATTGTCCGGAAGACTCCAAACCCACTCGAGTTTCAGGTTCGGACTGATCCGTTGCCTGCCGTTCCACATCATCCAGCCGCGTCTGTGAATCCCGCGTCGTATCCGCCGAATTCGCCATCGACTCCGTATAATCATCCGGCAAAATCCGTTCGGCGGTCATCAGCATTTCGTTTTTCGGGCTGCCGCCGCGAACGCCATGGGAAGAT
>CALAEB010000333.1 GCA_937890875.1 uncultured Anaerolineaceae bacterium
CGGAACTGTGACTGGAGTTCAGACGTGTGCTCTTCCGATCTATCATGGCCATGATCGCCTTGCTGGTTCCGAAAACAGTGTTTCTTGTACCGCTTTACCTGTTCTGCGCAAAAGATTTAAACTGGCTAAATACTTTCAAAGGGCTGATTGTACCGGGACTGGCGGATGCCTTCGGGTTATTTATGCTGACCGAGAATATGAAAGGCCTTCCCCGGGATCTTTTTGATGCCGCATCGGTTGATGGCGCTAACCATTTTCAACTGTATTACAAAGTGGCCCTTCCGCTTTCTAAAAATATAATCGTCACATTAATCATCTTAATTTTTATGCGAACCTGGGGAAATTTGACATGGCCGATGATTATCGCGTCAAATCAGCAATATTACACGGTCAGCCGCATCATTAACTGGTTCAATCAGCCGGATACCTGGGTAACAACGGATAACATTATGGCCGCGAACTTTATGGCCTCAATTCCGCCGATTCTGATTTTTATCTTTTTCCAGCAATATGTGATGAAGGGTATAGCTTACACCGGACTTAAAGAATAAGCCATATCAATATTACCAATTGATCCAGAAAACTCCTTTTTTAAGCCTGTGTGAGCAAACCATGGAAATAAAATCACAAAGACAAGGGTATATTGCGCTTTTTTTATCCGTATTATCGCTCTCAATCGGGCCAATCATTGTCAAAAGTATTAATGCGCCAGGGATTGTAAGCAGTTTTTTCAGGATGTCCATAGCTGCCGTCGCATTGACGCCGCTTATGGTCATCAGAATGGCTCAAGAAAGGAACAGATGTCGGCATCAATATCGTTCTTTTGATTTTTTGCCTGTAATTCTTATTCCGATAACAGCGGGAATAGCCTCCGCAATCGATCATTCACTTTGGTCAACGGCTATCCGGCTGACGAACGTAAGCAATGCGTCCATATTAAACAGCATCGCCCCCATTTGGGTTTCTCTGTTTGCATGGCTGTTCTTAAAAGAAAAATTCAAAAAGTCATTTTGGTTCGGACTGGTATTCATTATGTGCGGCGCATTTTCTGTGGCAAATGTCTTCTCCAATAATTTTAGCGACGGTTTTAATCGCGGGGATCTTCTTGGCTTACTGTCCAGCTTTTTTTATGCGGTTTACTTTATCATGACCCAAATCGGGCGGAGACATTTCCCGGCAATCACGCAAATGTGGTTATCGCAGGTTTTTTGTGCGGTCACGATCGGCTTTTTCATATATTTGTTCCGCTATTCAATCACCGGCTATTCAAAAGAGGAATATCTGCAGCTGTTGTTATTGGGGTTGTTCAGCCAGACCGGAGGTTATTTTTTCCTTACGCTGGCGCTTGGCAGCTTACCCGCCTCTGTGGTCAGTTTGTTTACCAATGCAGTTCCGGCAATTTCAGCCATAATCGCCGCATTCGTATTAAAAGAACCTTTTCTGCCCAACCAAATTTTTGGCTGCCTCGCAGTATTTTTGGGAATTTTTATGATCAATCGATCAAAATCAAAAGGTTGAGATATTATCACAAAGGAGAGATATGACATCACGAATCGACACTCAAAAATTTTATGAATATTGCAGGATCCCAGTGGATGAATTAGAAAATCATCCGGACTCAAAAATAACTTTTAAGCTCAAACAAACGGCACTGGAGGTCGATCGTCATGCCGCAAACATGATGGCGGATGAAGTGATCGAAAATAATAAAGCAGGCCGAATTACCCGCTGGGTCCTGCCCGTCGGTTTTCATGACCAGGTACGTTTATTTGTTGAGCGCGTGAACCGTGAAAGAATCAGCCTTAAAAATGTCTTCATCATTACGATGGATGATTACCTGGATTGGAACTGCCGGCCGTATCCCGAAGGACATCAATTCAATATTTCATCCCGGTTTGAGCGGGTCTTCTATGACAAAATCGATCCGGAACTGACAGTACCCGTTAATCAACGATTCCGGCCTTTATATGATAATTTGGATTTAGTGGATAATCTGGTAGATTCATGGGGCGGACTGGATACGGTCTACGGAGGCCTGGGATTCCGCGGACTCGTCGCATTTTGCGAAGCGCCCTATTCTCCATGGTTCACAATTACCGAAGATGAGTACTGCCAGATGAAAACACGTATTTATCCGTTAAACGACGATACAACCATTGCTTATGCCGTCAGAAATTTAGGCGGACTGACACATATGCGGCCGCCTCTGGCTGTCAGCATAGGGATGAAATCCATGCTTAAGACCAGGCGGTTGGTGTTAACAAGCACGACCGGTGAGTGGAAACGTGCAGCCGTCCGCGCATTAATGTTTCTGGACCCCACGGTTGAATATCCCGCAACACTTTTCCCGGACAGAGTCGACGAAGTGATTTTGGTTTGTGACCGTAACACGGCTGAAGCTCCGATTCAGCCGGACAAATTAAGTTAGCCGGAAATTCTATGAACAAGACGCCAGATGTTATCGTAATGGGATCGCATGCAGCCGGTACAGGACAGGCACACGTGCATGAACTGCCTTCGCCAGGGGAATCGATTACCGCATGGGATTTTAAAATCATCAAAGATGGCGGCAAGGCCTCACATAAAGCAATGATTCTCTCCAAGTATGGCGTAAATGCCGGTTTTATTGGAATGATGGGAACTGACCCGCGATCCAAGATCGGCATTCAATGGCTGATCGATCATCATGTAAACATCGATAAACTGCTGTTAGTGGATGATTACCGCATTCCTGAGGCTGGAACCCTGATGCTCCTGGATGATCATGGCAACAACATGATTATCATGGTTGAATCGGTGAAGAAACGTTTGACTTTTGAGCAAGCCGAACCATTAATCAAGGATTATAAGGATGCAAAGATTTTTATAACAGACTTTGAAATTCCTTTTGATACGGCGATGAAAGGGATCAAACTTGCCAAAGAATTGGGCATGTATACAGTCCTGAATCCGTCGCCGGTCCCGGATAAGC